>JAFAWI010000610.1 GCA_019241915.1 Alphaproteobacteria bacterium | reverse complement strand
TCGACCAGCGCCGGATGCGGCTCAGCGGCCGGCACTCGCGGCGCAACTTCGCGCTCGGCGACCGGCTGTCGCTGCGCCTTGTCGAGGCGGACGTGCTGGGCGGCCGGCTGGTTTTCGCCCTCGCCGAGACGCCGGTCGAGCCCGCCGGGCGCGGGCGCGTCCCGCATGGCGGCGGCCCCTACCGACGGCACCGTCCCCGCGGCCGGCCGTCAGGTTGATCGCAGCGCGGCAAGAAACTACTGTGCGGCCGCCGGCAGGTTCGCGATGCCGGTGCCGCGCGGTGATCCGCGAGTCGGGGGACCAAGGATTGCCAAAGCGCCGGTGCTGTCGCTCGTGGTGGGGCCAAATTGTGCGGTGGCGGCTCGGCCTCGCGATCGTGCTGCTCGCGGCGGGCGCCGCCTGCAGCACCCAGGACACCGCGCAGAACGCCGCCGGCGGCCAACTCTTCGCGCGCGGCATCGACCAGATCACCGACCTCTACATCGAACCGGTTTCGGGGCAGAAGCTGGTTTTTGTCGGCGCCAAGAACCTGGCCAAGCTCGACCCGCGGCTGTCGGTGACAGTCGGCGGCGACGTGCGCGACCGCGACCAGGTGACGCTGGCCTATGACGGCATCGCCATCGCCAATTCGCCGGTGCCGCCCGGCATCGACGGGCGCGACGGCGGCGACATGGTCGCCGCGCTGGTCGCCGCGGCGAAAAAGGCCTCGCCGCATATCGCCGCGCTGCCGCAGGAAAAGATCGATCAGGCGGTGTTCGACGGGATGACCGGCGCGCTCGACCGCTTCTCGCGCTACGCCCCGCCCGAAGAGGCGCGCGACCAGCGGGCCGCGCGCGACGGGTTTGGCGGTATCGGCGTCACGCTCGAAACCACGAGCAACGATTTCAGCATCACTTCGGTCGCCGAGCAGGGTCCGGCCGCCCGCGCCGGCATCCGCGCCGGCGACAAAATCGTCGCGATCAACGGGGTTGCGGTCGC
Source organism: Alphaproteobacteria bacterium (assembly GCA_019241915.1). Lineage (GTDB taxonomy): Bacteria > Pseudomonadota > Alphaproteobacteria > ATCC43930 > CGMCC-115725 > DATARH01. Next base: position 9,919 of record JAFAWI010000610.1, on the reverse strand, counting down.
CGGCCGGCATGCCGGCGACATCGTCCACCAGCTGCGCGGGCCGATCGGCAGCATCGTCGGCCTCACCATCGAGCGGCCGGGTGGCGCCGGAACGCGCGAATTGCGCATCGAGCGGGCGCTCGTCGTGGCCCCGACCGTTACTTACGCCCGCGACGGCAACATCGCCGTCTTCAAGGTCGCCAGCTTCAACCAGAGCACGACGCAACGGCTGACCGAAGGCATCATCGAGGCGCAGCGTCAGGCCGGCGGGCGGCTTGCCGGCATCGTCATCGACCTGCGCGGCAATCCGGGCGGCCTGCTGGACCAGGCGGTCAGCCTCTCCGATCTGTTCATCGCCAAGGGCCCGATCATCGCCACGGTCGGCCGCCACCCGGCGAGCCACCAGTATTTCGCCGCGACCGGGCACAGCATCGCGCCGTCGACGCCGCTGGTGGTGCTGATCAATGGCGGATCGGCCTCGGCGTCGGAGATCGTCGCGGCCGCGCTGCAGGATATCGGGCGCGCGGTGGTGGTCGGCAGCTCGTCCTACGGCAAGGGCACGGTGCAGACGGTGATGCGCCTGCCGAACGACGGCGAGCTCACGCTGACCTGGGCGCGGCTGGTAACGCCGTCCGGCTACTACCTGCAGCAGCACGGCGTGGTGCCGACCCTGTGCACCAGCGGCCTCGGCGACGGCGACGCCGCGCTCGACGCCGCGACCCGGCCCGGCGCCGCGTCGGCCGCGGCCGACCCCTCGCGCCCGCGCGCCTCGCTCGACGATCCGAGCTGGTCGGCGCTGCGCCGCGCCTGCCCGGCGCAACAGACGAGCCCGGCGCTCGACCTCAAGGTCGCCGAGCGGGTGCTGTCCGACCCCGCGCGCTACACCGCCGCGCTCGATGTGATCCACGCGAAGAATGTCTCGGCCTTGTCCCCTGCCCCGGCCGCCGGCGCCTTGACAGCCTCCGGCGCCGGACTATCTTCGAGCCCACGCTAGCGCCCAGTTTCGCGAGACCCGCCAATGGCCAAGACCAACACCGTCCAGATCAAGCTCGTCAGCAGTGCCGACACCGGCTACTACTACGTCACGAAAAAGAATCCGCGCACCAAGACCAACAAGCTCGAATTGAAGAAATTCGACCCGGTGGCGCGCAAGCACGTCGTGTTCCGCGAAGCCAAAATAAAATAGTCCTCGCCGGCTCTGCTGCCGCACCGGCGTCTGACTACCGACGCTGCTCTACTCTGCATTATCGCCGTCGTCCCGGCGAGGGCCGGAAACCACGGCGCAAACGCTGAACGGCGGATCGGTCGATCCGGGCCGCCGCCGGAACGGCGAAGCGAGCGGCCTCGGCTGTCGAGGCCGCCTCGAATTCGCTCCAAGTTCAAGCCGGCTGGAGCGGTAAGCCGCTACGACGCCGCCGCGAGCCGCGCGGGCATTGTTTCGCCGTTCTGCGTCACGACCCGGTTGCGCCCGGCGTTCTTCGCCTGATAGAGCGCGTCGTCGGCGCGCTGCAACAGCGCATCGACCGTGTCGCCGGGCTGCGTCACCGCGACGCCGACGCTGATCGTGATCGGCCGGCGCTCGCCGGCGGTGTGGATCAGGAACGGCTCCGCCGCCACCGATTGGCGCAGGCGCTCGGCCACCGTCAGGCCGGCATGCAGGTTGGTCTCCGGCATCACGACGACAAATTCCTCGCCGCCCAGCCGGGCGACCAGGTCGATGCTGCGCACGCCGCGCAGTGCCCGGTCGGCGAGCTGGCGCAGTGCATCGTCGCCGCCCGGATGGCCGAACTGGTCGTTCACCTGCTTGAAGTGATCGACGTCGAACATCATCACCGAGGTTTCGGGCGCTCCGTCATTGTTGAAGCGCGCGACAAGCTCCTCGATGTGCGCGACGACGTAGCGGCGATTGTAGAGCCCCGTGAGCTCGTCGGTCAGCGCCAGCGACAGGCTGCGGCGGTAGTTCTCGTGCAGCCGGTCCTGCAGCCGCTTGCGCCGCACCTGGGTGCGGACGCGCGCCAGCATCTCGTTGCGGTCGACCGGGCGGATCAGATAGTCGTTGGCGCCGAGGTCGAGCCCCTTGGCGAGGCGCGGCAATTCGCCCTCGTCGGCAAGCAGCAGGATCGGCAGCTGGCGGAACGCCTCGACCGCGCGCCATTGCGACACCAGGCGCAGCGGGTCGCCGTCGGGCATCGACAGGCTGAGGATGATCAGCTCGATCGATTCGTCGAGCACCGTCTGGGCCTCGTCGCCGCTGCCGACCTGACGCACGCTCTCGGCGATCGGCGCCAGCGTCTCGGCAATGCGCGAGGCGCCAAAGCCCTGCTGCTCGACGAGCAGGATGTGCGCGCCGCGCACCGCCTCGGGGTGATCGCTTTGCTCTTCCTGGCTGAACCGGCCGCAGATCTCTTCGCGCAGCCGCAGTTCTTCCATCATCCGCTTGAGCCGGATCAGCGAGCGGACGCGCGCGAACAGCGCAATGTCGTTGACCGGCTTGGTGAGAAAATCGTCGGCCCCGGCCTCGAGCCCGCGCAGCCGGTCGGCGATGTCGGACAACGCGGTCACCATCACCACCGGGATGTCGGTGGTGCGCGGATTGGCCTTGAGCCGGCGGCACACCTCGAACCCGTCCATCCGCGGCATCATCACGTCGAGCAGGATGATGTCGGGCAGTTCGGCTTCGGCGAGCTCCAGCGCGGTGGGTCCGTTGAACGCCGGAATCACCTGGAAATACTCGCTCGACAGCTTGGCTTCGAGCAGCTTGACGTTCAGTTCGACGTCGTCAACGACGAGGACGCGGGCGGTCATAGCTAAGCCGGCCCTTTTTTAATTGATGGGAAACACCCGCTCACGCGAGAAACCGCTCCACAGTGCGCAGGAAGCTCGCGACCGAGATCGGCTTGGCGATGTAGGCCTCGCAGCCGCCGCTGCGAATCTTCTCCTCGTCGCCCTTCATCGCGAACGCGGTGACGGCAATGACGGGGATCGCCCGCAGGTCGTCGTCCTCCTTGAGCCACTTGGTAACCTCGAGGCCGGAAATCTCCGGCAGCTGGATGTCCATCAGGATCAGGTCCGGCCGGTGCTCGCGCGCCATCTTCAGCGCCTCGATCCCGTCGCGCGTCTGCAAGGTGGCATAGCCGTGCGCTTCGAGCAGGTCGTTGAAGAGCTTCATGTTGAGGTCGTTGTCCTCAACGATCAGCACCTTCTTCGCGCTATCTTTCGCGGGACTCTGGTCGCCCCTGATCATCTCGAAAGTCATTCCCATCAAACCCCAGAGTGGCGCCTACCGGGGGATCCTGGGACAGCCGAAGAGCGGCTTGCGCCACGATCCGATCGCGATTGTTAGCCGCGCCGGCTTAAGAAAAGGTAAGGACGGCCGCTGTCGCGGGGCGCTGCGCCTGCAGGCGGGCCGCGCTGTGCCTGCATTTGCATCGCGCGCGCGAATGATTTACGAGAACAAAGGGCGAATCGAAACGGGCGGGCGCGGCATGGGCGCTGCCATGCGCATCGGCGTCGATCTGGGCGGCAGCAAGATTGAAGCAGCCGCGATCGATGCGGGCGGCGGAATTTGCGGCCGCCGCCGCGTCGCGACGCCTGCCGGAGACTATGCCGCCACGGTTGCCGCCGTCGCGGCGCTGGTCGGCGACCTCGAACGCGAGCTCGGCCGGCGCACCACGGTCGGCATCGGCATACCGGGCACGCTCGTTGCCCGCACCGGTCTGGTGAAAAACGCGAATTCGACCTGCCTGATCGGCCGCCCGCTGGCGGCGGATCTGGAACGCGCGCTCGGGCGGCCGGTGCGCCTTGCCAACGACGCCAACTGCTTCGCGCTGTCGGAGGCGGCCGACGGCGCCGCGGCCGGCTGTCGGATCGTGTTTGGCGTCATCCTCGGCACCGGGGTCGGCGGCGGCATCGCGATCGACCGCCGGATCGTCGAGGGCGCCAATGCGATCGCCGGCGAATGGGGCCACAACCCGCTGCCCTGGCCGAACCCCGACGAGTTGCCCGGTCCGCGCTGCTATTGCGGCCGCGACGGCTGCATCGAGACCTTTCTGTCGGGCCCGGGTCTCGCGGCCGATCACCGCCGGCACGGCGGCGCCGCGCTCGGCGGTGCGGCGATCGTCGCCGGCGCCGCGGCGGGCGAGCCGGGCTGCTGCGCGACGCTCGACCGCTACTGCCGCCGGCTGGCGCGCGCGCTCGCGCATGTTGTCAACATCCTCGACCCCGACGCGATCGTGCTCGGCGGCGGCCTGTCCGCGATCGCCGCGCTCTACGATACCGTGCCCCGCTTGTGGCGGGAGTTCGTGTTCTCGGACGAGATCGTCACCCGGTTGCTGCCGCCGCGTCACGGCGACGCCAGCGGCGTGCGCGGCGCCGCCTGGCTGTGGCCGCCCGAGGCCGCGGGGTGAGCGCGCTTTGCCGCGACTGCGGCCGCTTTGCCGCTGCCGTCCCGGCGGATGGCCGCTGCGGCGAATGCGGCTCGCCGCGCCTTGTCGCGCATGCCGAGCTCGCGTCGCTGGCGATCGCGCACATCGACTGCGACGCGTTCTACGCGACGGTCGAGAAGCGCGACCGCCCCGATCTCGCCGATCTGCCGGTCATTGTCGGCGGCCGCGAACGCGGCGTCGTGCTGGCCTGCTGCTATGTGGCGCGGCTGTACGGCGTGCGCTCGGCGATGCCGATGTTCAAGGCGCTCGCGGCGTGCCCGCACGCCGTCGTGATCCGGCCCGACATGGCAAAATACCGTGAGGTCGGCCGTGCCGTGCGGGCCGAGATGCGGCGGCTGACGCCGCTGGTCGAGCCGCTGTCGATCGACGAGGCGTTCCTCGACCTCAGCGGCACCGAGCCGGCGAGCGGCATGAACCCGGCGCAGGCGCTGGCAGCCCTGGTGCGGCGGGTCGAGGCGACGCTCGGGGTCACCGCCTCGATCGGGCTCAGCTACAACAAGTTTCTCGCCAAGATCGCCTCCGACCTGGACAAGCCGCGCGGTTTCGCGGTGATCGGCCGCGGCGACGCCGCCGCGTTTCTCGCCGACAAGCCGGTCGGTCTGCTGTGGGGGGTCGGTGCGGCGATGCAGCGGCGGCTCGCCGCCGACGGCATCGCCGTGATCGGCCAGTTGCGCGCGCTCGACGAGCGCGAGCTGGCGCGGCGCTACGGCAAGATGGGCCTGCGGCTCGCGCATCTGGCGCGCGGCGACGACGCGCGCCGGGTCGAACCGGTGTCGCACACCAAATCGATCTCGGCCGAAACCACCTTCGCCCGCGACGAAACCGACGCCCAATCGCTGGCCCGCACGCTGTGGCCGCTGTGCGAGGAGGTCGCCGCGCGGCTCAAGGCCGCCGGCCTCGCCGCCGGCACCGCGACGCTCAAACTCAAGACCGCCGATTTCCGCATCCGCACGCGCTCGCGCAAGCTCGCCGATCCGACCCAGCTGGCGCAGACGCTGTTTCAGACCGCGCGCCGTCTGCTGGCGGCCGAGGCCGACGGCGCGACCCGTTTCCGGCTGATCGGCATCGGCGCCGATGCGCTGGTCGGCGCCGAAACCGCCGATCTGCCGACGCTGTTCGACCGGCAGGACGGGCGCCCGCGGCGGCTGGAACAGGCGATGGACGACATCAAGGCGCGTCACGGCGACGCCGCGGTCAGATTGGGCCGTTCGGTGCCTTAGGGCGCCGTGCGCTGCGCCTCACGCCGCCTCACTCCGCCCTCAAGCGACGCAGCATCAGCAATGCGGCTTGCCGAGCGCCTCGATCGTGTCGAGCTTGGCCTTGATCGTGTAGTCGCCGTAATCGATCGTCATGTCGCGCGAGATGCCGTTGTCGAGCAGCAGCATGCCGAGCTCGTAGTCGGGTTTTTCGGCGTTCGGGTCGGCCGGGAAGAAGGCCAGTCTGATGCGCCAGCCTTGATGCTGCAGGATCGGGTTTTTGACCGGGTCGTCCGGTTTCGGCTCGATCCGCGACCCGATCACCCCGGACACCAGCACGGCGCCCTCGGCGGTCGCGCCGTCGAACACCTGCCGCGACAGGAAATTGTCGCCGGCCTGGGCGCGCTGGATCAGCAGGATCGTGTGCGCGCTCGGGAACATCGCGCCGGCCGGCAGCTTCATCGTCTCCGCCTTGGGCTTCTCAAAGCTGATCGTGCCGCCCTTGCCGGGTCCTTCGAGCTGCGCCGAACCGCGGATCTCCTGGTCGACGGTGCCGTTGCGCGTCTCTTTCTGATTGAACCGGTAACGCAGCCCGTCTTTCGATTCCCAGGTCACAAAGTTCGAGACGATCTCGACATCCTGCGACTCGGCGTAATTGAGGGTCAGCTTGTAGCTCTGCTCGACGGTCCAGCCGTCGCAGGTCTCGCCCCACTGGTAGCCCATCGTGCCGTTGGCGCCGGTGACGCCCGAATCGGTCTTGGCGCCGGCCAGGCTCATCGTGTAGAGCGCCCGGTGCGCCGCGATCTCGGCCTCGGCCGCCGCCGCCCACAAGCAGGCCAGCGCCAGCACCGCAACGCCGCCCGCCCTACGCCATCGCTCGCTCATTCACCGAAGTCCTTCGCTGTGCAGCGCCATCATTGCCGCCAAGCGGCGGACGCCGCCACTCATTCCTGCGACCGCGGGGCGCGCGCCGGCGGCAGGTCGAGACGGATGTGCAACTCCTTCAGTCGCTCGGCTGGAATCGGCGCCGGCGCCTGCATCAGCAGGTCTTGCGCCTGCTGGTTCATCGGAAACGCCACCACCTCGCGCAGATTGGGCTCGTCCGCCAGCAGCATGACGATGCGGTCGATCCCCGGGGCCGAGCCGCCATGTGGCGGGGCGCCGTATTTGAACGCGTTGAGCATGCCGCCAAACCGCGCCTCGACCTCGTCCTTCGTATAGCCAGCGATCGCGAAGGCTTTGTACATGATGTCCGGTCGATGGTTACGGATCGCGCCCGACGACAGTTCCGTGCCATTGCACACGATGTCGTACTGGAACGCGTTGATCGACAGCGGCTCCTGTGTTTCCAGCGCCTCGAGCCCGCCTTGCGGCATCGAAAACGGATTGTGGCTGAACTCGATCTTGCCGGTCTCCTCGTTCAGCTCGTACATCGGGAAATCGGTGATCCAGCAGAATTCGAAGCGGTCTTGCGCGCCGAGGCCGAGTTCGTTGCCGATCCTGAGCCGCGCGGCGCTGGCGAACGGCAGGAACGCGCTCGGCACGCCGGCGACAAAAAACACCGCGTCGCCGTCGTTGAGCCCGAGTTCGACGCGCAGCGCCTCGGTGCGCTCGGGCCCGAGGTTGCGCGCCACCGGCCCCGCGCCTTCGCCGTCGCGAAAGAAGATATAACCGAGCCCCGGCTGGCCCTCGCCCTGCGCCCAGGAATTCATCCGGTCGCAGAACGCGCGGTTGCCGCCGCCCGGCGCCGGGATCGCGCGAACCCGCACGTTGGGGTCGCTGTCGATCATCCCGGCAAAGATGCGAAAACCCGAGCCGCGAAACGTCTCGGTCGCGTCGTGGATTGCGATCGGATTGCGCAAATCGGGCTTGTCGGTGGCGTAGCGCAGCAGCGACTGGGCGAACGGGATGCGGCGGAACGGCGCCTGGCTGACCGCGCGGCCATTGGCGAATTCCTCGAAGACGCCGTGCAGCACCGGCTCGATCGCGGCAAAGACGTCGTCCTGGGTGACAAAGCTCATCTCGAAGTCGAGCTGGTAGAACTCTCCAGGCGCGCGGTCGGCGCGGCTCGCTTCGTCGCGAAAGCACGGCGCGATCTGGAAATAGCGGTCGAACCCGGCGACCATCAGCAGCTGCTTGAACTGCTGCGGCGCCTGCGGCAGCGCATAGAACTGGCCCGGATGCAGCCGGCTCGGCACATAATACGGCCGCGCCCCCTCAGGCGAATCCGCGGTCAGGATCGGTGTCTGGAACTCGGTAAAACCCTGCTCGATCATCCGCCGGCGGATCGAGGCGATGACCCGCGAGCGCAGCACGATATTGGCGTGCACCCGCTCGCGCCGCAGGTCGAGAAAGCGGTACGCCAGCCGGATGTCCTCGGGATAGTCGGCATCGCTGTTGACCGGCAGCGGCAGCGGCTCCGCGGTCGACTGCACATGCAACTCAGCAATCACCAGCTCGACCTCGCCGGTCGGCAGGTTCGGGTTCACCGTATCGGCCGAGCGTGCGACGATCTTGCCGGTAACGGTGACGACGCTTTCGAGCCGCAGCGCGTCGGCCGCCGCAAACAGCGGCGACGACACGTCGATTACGCACTGCGTCACCCCGTAATGGTCGCGCAGGTCGATAAACAGCAGCTGGCCGTGGTCGCGCTTGCGGTGCACCCAGCCCGACAGCCGCGCCTCGATGCCGGCATCGCCAAGGCGCAGCGCGCCGCAGGTATGGGTGCGATATTCGTGCATCGCCCTACGAACGCTGCCGACATGGGGAAAGCGCGGAGGACGCACCGATCGCGCGCGATTGTCAAGCCGACCGCCACGGCCGCGGCGGACTCCCTTTCGCGGGGATTCCGGTGCGGCCCATTTCGCGCTATACCGCGCCGGCAGATGACGCTTATCACCGACAGCGCCGCGCTCGCCGCCTTTTGCGAGCGCCAGCAGGGCGCGCAGTTCATCACCGTCGACACCGAGTTCATGCGCGAGCGCACCTATTGGCCGGTGCTGTGCCTGGTCCAGGTGGCCGGGGCGGACGAGGCGGCGGCGATCGACGCATTGGCGCCCGACATCGACCTCGCGCCGCTGCTGGCGCTGATGAACGACCCGGCGAGCCTCAAGGTGTTTCATGCCGCGCGCCAGGATCTGGAGATCTTCTTCCACCTGTCGGACGCGGTGCCGCACCCGCTGTTCGACACCCAGGTCGCGGCGATGGTCTGCGGCTTTGGCGATTCGGTCAGCTATGAGACGCTGGTGCGCAAGCTGGCCGGCGCCCAGCTCGACAAAGCCTCGCGCTTTACCGACTGGTCGCACCGGCCGTTGACCGCACGGCAGATCGAATACGCGCTGGGCGATGTCGTGCACCTGCGCACCGTCTACGAGCAGCTGCAGCAGCGGCTCGCCAAAAACGGCCGCGCCGGCTGGTTCAGCGAAGAGATGGCGGCGCTCGAAGACCCCGCGCTCTACCGCAGCGATCCCGACCACGCCTGGCGCCGGTTCCGGCTGCGCGGCCGCGCCGATTCGCGGTTTCTCGCGGTGTTGCGCGCGCTGGCGCGCTGGCGCGAAGCGGCGGCGCAGCAGCGCGATCTGCCGCGCGGCCGCGTCCTGCGCGACGAAGCGTTGCTCGAGATCGCCAGCCACCCGCCGCGTCAGGTCGACCAGCTGGCGCGCATCCGCGGTCTCGCCAAGGGCGTTGCCGAAGGCAAGTTCGGCAAGGAGATCCTCGACGCGGTGGCCGCCGGGCTGAGCGACCCGCAGCCGCCCGCCGCGATCCCGCAAAAGGCGCAGTCGCCGCCCGGGCTCGGCCCGCTGGTCGAGTTGCTGCGCGTGCTGCTGAAACAGCGCTGCGAAGATTTCGAGGTCGCGCAAAAGCTGGTCGCCTCAGCCGACGATCTCGAGGCGATCGCCGCCGACGATGCGGCCGAGGTGCCGGCGCTGCACGGCTGGCGCCGCGAGGTGTTCGGCGCCGACGCGCTGGCGCTGAAGCACGGTGCACTGGCGCTCACCGCCGGGCGCGGCCGCATCGAACTCGTGCCGCTGCCGGAGAAGGCCGCGCAATAGCAGGAACCGCCGTCTGGCGCGGTGCGTTACCTAGCCGTCTGTGCAGTGCGAGGCCCATTCAGATGATGCGGCATTTGCTTTCCGCCAGCGCGATTGCGCTGGGCTTGTTGGCCACGGTTCCGCGCGCCGAGGCGGCGCCCGACCCGCGCGCCTTTGTCGGCGATCTCGGCAACCAGGGCATCTCGATGCTCGGCCGCGACGTCTCGCCCGATCAGCGTCTGGCCAAGTTCCGCCAGCTGTTCGCCAG
>JAFAWI010000057.1 GCA_019241915.1 Alphaproteobacteria bacterium | reverse complement strand
GCTTCATGATCGAGACGCCCGGAGCCGTGCTGGTCGACGTCGCGGTCGACGAATTGGAAAACTGCTTCCCGATGATCCCCGCGGGCGCCGCGCACAACGAGATGCTGCTCGGCCCGGCCGACAAGGCGGAAAAGCCGGTGTCGGAAGAAGGTATGGTGCTGGTGTGATGCCGTCACCCGTCCATCGCTTCGCGTGGGAGGGTGAGGGTGCCTGACATCGAGCGGCATACGATCGCGGTGCTGGTCGACAACGAGCCGGGCATCCTGGCGCGCGTCGTCGGGCTGTTTTCGGGGCGCGGCTACAACATCGACAGCCTGACCGTCGCCGAGGTCGACCGGCCCAACAACCTGTCGCGGATCACCGTCGTCACGTCGGGGACGCGGATGATCATCGAACAGATCAAGGCGCAGCTGTCGCGCCTGGTGCCGGTGCGCAAGGTGCACGATTTGACCGACGAAGGCCCGTTTGTCGCGCGCGAACTGGCGCTGATCAAAGTCGCCGGCCGAGGCGAGCACCGGATCGAGTCGCTCCGCCTAGCGGACGTCTTTCGCGCCCGGGTCGTCGATTCGACGACCGAGAGCTTTGTCTACGAGATCACCGGTTCGGCCGATAAGCTCGATGCCTTTATCGGCTTGATGGAGCCGCTCGGGCTGGTCGAGGTGTCGCGCACCGGTGCGGTTGCGATTGCCCGCGGCCCCGGCCGATTTTAAGAGATCAGCGAGGGAGAGTGAGATGCGCGTTTATTACGACCGCGACGCCGATGTGAACCTGATCAAGGCCAAGAAGGTCGCGGTCGTCGGCTACGGCAGCCAGGGCAATGCCCATGCCAACAATCTGCGCGACAGCGGCGTCAAGGAAGTGGTCGTGGCGCTGCGGCCGGGTTCGGCCTCCGCGCAAAAGGCCGAAGCCGCCGGGCTCAAGGTACTGACCCCGGCCGAAGCGGCGAAATGGGCCGATGTCGTGATGGTGCTGGCGCCCGACGAACTGCAGGCCGCGCTCTACAACGGCGACCTCAAGCCCAACATGCGCGAAGGCGCCGCGATCGCTTTTGCGCACGGGCTCAGCACCCATTTCCGGCTGATCGAGCCGCGCCCCGACATGGACGTGTTCATGATCGCGCCAAAGGGGCCGGGTCACACGGTGCGCTCCGAATACCAGCGCGGCGGCGGCGTGCCGTGTCTCGTCGCGGTCGACCAGGACAAGTCGGGAAACGCGCTGGAGATCGCGCTGAGCTATGCCTCGGCTATCGGCGGCGGCCGCTCCGGAGTCATCGAGACGACCTTCAAGGAGGAATGCGAAACCGACCTGTTCGGCGAACAGTCGGTGCTGTGCGGCGGTCTGACCTCGCTGATCGTGGCCGGCTACGAGACGCTGGTCGAAGCCGGCTATGCGCCCGAGATGGCGTATTTCGAATGCCTGCACGAGGTAAAGCTGATCGTCGACCTGATCTATGAAGGCGGCATCGCCAACATGCGCTACTCGATCTCGAACACCGCCGAATACGGCGACTACACGCGCGGCGACAGAGTCATCGGCGCGGAGGTCAAGGCCGAGATGAAGCGCATCCTTGCCGACATCCAGTCCGGCCGCTTCGCGCGCGAATGGGTGCTCGAAAACAACGCGGGCCAGCCGAGCTTCAAGGCGATGCGTCGCCGGGCCGCCGAGCACGACATCGAAAAAGTCGGCGAGCGGCTGCGCGCGATGATGCCCTGGATCAAGCAGAACGCGCTTGTAGACCGCACCAAGAACTAGACCGCCCGTCGCGATGACCCTAACCGTTCCCACGCCTGACGGCGTGGGCCCCTTCCCTCTCCCGCTCTGCAGGAGAGGGTGCCGGGCACTGCTTGCGGTGCGAGGCGGGTGAGGGCAGGCACGGCTGCTGTGGCCGGCGCACGCCCGCGCGCGTTGCGTGCGCTGCACGTTGCGGCCGAGCTCTATCCTTGGGTCAAGACCGGCGGGCTCGGCGACGTGCTGGCGGCGTTGCCGCCGGCGCTGCTCGACCAGGGGGTCGATACGCGGCTCTGCCTGCCCGGCTTCCCGGCGCTGCTCGACGCGTTTCGCCTGAGCGATGCGGTGCGGCTGGCGACGCCCTTCGCGACCGAGCGCGTGCGGGTGGCGCTGGCGACCGTGCCGGGCAGCAAGATCACCGCTTATCTGGTCGATCATCCGCCATTCTACGACCGGCCGGGCGGCCCCTACGGCGCCGCCGACGGCCGCGACTGGCCCGACAACCACCGCCGCTTTGGCCTGTTGGACTGGGTCGCGGCGGCGCTCGGCAGCGGCGCCGATCCCAATTGGCGGCCCGACATCGTCCAGGCGCACGATTGGCACGCCGGCCTCGCCCCGCCTTACCTGAGGGCGGCCAATGCCGCTGTCGCCAGCATCTTCACCATCCACAACCTCGCCTATCAGGGGTTCTTCCCCGCCGGCACCTTTCCGGAGCTGTCGCTGCCGGCGCATTTCTACGGCATCGACGGGCTGGAGTTTTACGGCGGGCTGTCGTTTCTGAAGGGCGGGCTGTTTTACGCCGACCGGCTGACGACGGTCAGCCCGACCTATGCCAACGAAATCCAGACCCCGGCATTTGGCGAGGGCTTCGACGGGCTGCTGCGCGGCCGGGCCGACGCGCTGACCGGCATCCTCAACGGCGTCGATCCGCGCTATTGGGATCCCGAGCACGACGATGCGATCCCGCTCGGGTACGGCATCGATACCGCAGAGATCGGCAAGGAAGCGGCCAAACGCGAGCTGCGCAGACGGTTCTACCTGGAGGAGGCGGCCGGGCCGATCTTCGGGGTGGTCAGCCGCCTGACCCCGCAAAAAGGTCTCGACCTGCTGCTTGCGGCACTCCCCGCGCTCGCGGGCGCGGGCGGGCAATTGGCGCTGCTCGGCAGCGGCGACCGCGAGCTCGAAGACGGGTTTGGCGCCGCGTCGCGCGAGTGGCACGGCACGGTCGGCGTCGAGTTCGGCTACGACGAGCGGCTCGCCCGGCTGATCATCGCCGGCGCGGATTGCATGGTGCTGCCGTCGCGCTTCGAACCCTGCGGGCTGACCCAGCTTTACGCGCTGCGTTACGGCACGCTGCCGGTGGTGCGGCGCACCGGCGGCCTCGCCGACACCGTCGTCGATACCACGCCCGCGGCGTTGGCCGACGAGACCGCGACCGGCTTTGTCTTCGATGCCGCCACCCCGGACGCGCTTGCCGGCGCACTGGGCCGGGCGGCGGCCGCGTACCCCGACCGCACCGTATGGCGGCAGATGATGCGCCGGGCGATGACCCGCGACTTCAGCTGGGCCCGCTCGGCCGAGCAATACGCGGCGCTTTACCGCGAGCTGGTTGACAAGGCGCCTTGAGCGCGGAGGCTTGAAGCGGGACGCCGGCCGCGCCGACCCGCTACGCGGTCTCGACCAACGCTATTGCCTCCAGGCTCGGGCCTTCGATCATCGCCGCCCGGGTCGGCCCGAAT
>JAFAWI010000505.1 GCA_019241915.1 Alphaproteobacteria bacterium | reverse complement strand
TCGAGGCCGTAGACGCGGGCGATGCCGTCGCCGACCGACAGCACCTGGCCGACCTCGGCGACATCGGCTTCGCTGCCGAAGTTCGCGATCTGCTGTTTCAGGATGGCGGAGATTTCCGCCGCGCGGATTTCCATGTTCGTCCCCTGCTGTCGGCGTTCAGCCGACCCCTTTCATGCTGAGCTGCAATCGTTGCAGCTGTCCCTTCACCGACCCGTCGATCATGCGGGAGCCGATCTTGACGATCATCCCGCCGAGCAGACTGCCGTCGACCTTGACGTTGACGGCCACCCGGCCACCGACGACCCGGCGCAATTGCTCGCCCAGCGCGTCCTGCTGGGCCTGCGACAGTTCCTGCGCCGCGGTTACCTCGGCGGTGACCTCGCCGCGCCGCTCTGCAAGCTGCGCAAGGAATGCCTCGATCATCGCCGGCACGGCAAAAAGACGGCGGTTGCGCGCGACCACCCCGAGGAAGCCGCGGGTCAGCGCCGACAGCCGCGCCTGCTCAGCGACCGCTCCAATCGCCTTGCCCTGCTCGGCGCGCGACAACACAGGGCTGCGCACCAGGCGGTCGAGATCGGCGCTTTCCGCGAGCATCGCGCGCACCTCGCGCAGATTATCCGCGGTCTCGTCGAGCGCGTGCTGTTCGTCGGCCAGCTCGAACAGCGCCGCCGCATAACGTTCTGCCAGGCCGGAAACGCCTGTCGATTCAGCAGCCAAAGGGAGTCGTTCCTCGATCTGCGCGCCGGGGAGCGGTGGGTTGCGGCATGCCCGTAGCGGATAGCGGCCAAAGACCAGCGCGGGGTCAGCTGACTCCGCAAAATCCGCGCGGTTCCTAACATGTTTCGTGGCTCGCGCGCAACCGCAGGGGGCCTACGTTAGTTCAATGGCTTAGCTGCTTTCCGACAGATCAGCCGCCGGCTAACGCCGCGACCGCGGCGAGCGCCGCCTTGGCGAGGGCCGGCGCACGCGGTGTCAGCGCTCCGGCAATGCGGCCGTAGATGTGGAACACCGCGGTCTGCAACACGACGCCAAGGATCGCGGCGGTAGCGGTCATCGGATTGACGGCGGCGACCTCACCTGCCGCCACCGCGTCGGCGACCGCAGCGGCGATCACCGCTGGCGGGGCAGGGTCATGCAAGCCGGCGGCCGGCAGGAATCGGTGCTGCGACAACAGCAGAAAGCGGAACAGCCCGGGGTCGCGATCGTAAAGCGCGCAGAAATGCGCGACCATCGCGGCGATTCGGTCACCGAAACGGTGACGTGCGGCGGCGATCGCGGCCAGGTCAGCGCCGGCTTGACGATAGGCTGTCGCGAACAGCTCCTCGGCCAGCGTGTCTTTGCTCGAGTAATGGCGATAGAGCGCACCCTGTGAGACCCCCGCCGCGAGCGCGATCTCGGCGATGGACACCCCGTCCACCCCTCGCGCGGCGAACAGCTGGATCGCCATGCGATCGATCTTTTGCTTCACCCCGGTCGCGCGCACCCAATTCCTCTTGTGAGTGAACATTCGCTCATTATATGATAGCCGCCTCGCCGATGACAAGCGGCTATGCACTGCGGGACCGGCGACACGGGCGGAGAGACAACGCCATGGACTGGGACGACGCTATTCCCTGGTTCTTCCTGCTTTACCTGGCACCGTTTGTGTTGGCGGCGCGCAGTCTTGTCGTCAGCCGGCGCTTGCGCCAGCAGGTCGCGACGCTCGCCGACAAAGTCGCGATGCTCGATCACCGCCTGTTCCGGCTGGACGAACGGATTGCCGGCACAAGCCCGGAGGCGCCGGCGACCGAGGCCGCCGCGCCCGCACCGGCCGCCGCGCCCGCTGCGCAGCCGGTCGAGGCAACGCCTGCCGCACCGCCGACACCGACGGACGAGCCGGAGCGGCCACCGCTTGCCGCCGCGGCGCCCGCTGCATCGCCGCGCGAAGCCGCCCGGGCCTTCGAGGAACGCCTCGTCGAGAACTGGCTGGTCTGGGTCGGTGGCCTCGCACTGGCGTTAGGCGGCGCGTTCCTTGTCAAGCTGTCGATCGATTACGGGCTGCTGACCCCGCCGGTGCGTATCGTGCTCGCCGTGCTCCTCGGCCTGGGCTTGTGCGCCGGATCGGAATGGGTGACGCGGCGCGAGGCGGGAGAGAGCGAGAATGGCGCTGCCGCCCCGTCCTACGTACCCCAGGCGCTCGCTGCCGGCGGCGCGGCGACGGTGTTCGCAGCGGTCTACGCGGCGTATCAGCTCTATGGCCTGATCGGCGCGACCACGGCGTTTGTGCTGCTCGCGGTCACCGCCGGCGCGACGGTAGCGCTATCGCTGCGCCAGGGCGTGCTGGTCGCGGCGCTGGGGCTTGCCGGGGCCTACCTCGTGCCGGCGCTGGTCGTCAGCGATGCGCCGCGCGCGTTGCCGCTGTTCCTCTACCTGGCCTTTGTCACGGCGGGCGTGCTCGCGGTGCTGCGGCACCGCGGGTGGTGGTGGCTGGCGGCGCCGACACTGCTCGGCGCGTTCGGCTGGACGATGGTCTGGCTCGGCTTTGCGCCGGCGCACCCGCAGAGCGCGGTCGTCGGCGGCTACATCCTGGTGCAACTTGGCCTGTTCGCGGGGCTGCGCCGCGGCGTGCCGCGCGTCGGCTTCCTGACCGGCATCGCCGAATCGCCGCAAGTCGCGCCGCTGCTGCGTTTTGCGTTTGGCCTGTTTGCGTTCGCGGCGTTTGTGCTGGTGCACGTCGCCGCGTTCGACAACGCCAGCTTGGCAACAAGCTATGCCGCCGCCGCGTTCCTGCTCGGATTCGCCTATCGCGACGGCGAACTCGATGATGTGATGATCCCGGCGGCGCTGCTGCTGCTTGCGGTCCTCGCGAGCTGGAACCTGCCGTTCTTTAGCGACCAGCAGGTGTTCCTGGCGCAGTTGCGGCTGCCGTTGCCGGTCAGCGATTTCGCGACTGCCTGTCTTGCGGCAGTGCTCCTCCTCGGCGGCGGCGGGTTCGCCGCGCATCTCGCCGCAACACGGCCAGGGCGGTGGGGCGCGCTGTCGGTGATCGCGCCGGTCATGATTCTGGTGATCGCCTATTGGCGACTGCACGAATACGGCTTCGACATCGGCTGGACTGGGCTGTCGCTCGCGCTCGCCGGCCTGTTCCTTGCGGCAGCCGCGACAGCCGCAAAGCGCCGCGACGGCACGCTGGAACGCGAGATCGCGCTCGCTGCCTACGCGGTCGGCATGCTCGGCGGCACCATCCTCGGCGCCAGCTTCGCGCTCGGCACAGCGTGGCTGACGGTGGCCATCGCGCTGCATCTGCCGGCGCTCGGCTGGGTCGAGGGCCGGCTCGACCTCAAAGTGCTGCGTCACGCCGCGCTCGTCGTCGCCGGCATCGTGCTGGTGCGCCTTGCGTTCAACCCGTACCTGCTTGGCTACCCGATCGGACCGACGCCGATCTTCAACTGGCTGCTCTACGGGTACGGCATGCCGGCGCTGGCATTTATTGTCGCGACCCGGCAATTCGGCAGCCGCGCCGACGACCTGCTGGTCGGCGTGCTCGAAGCAGGGAGCGCGCTGTTCACCACGCTGCTGCTCACCTTCGAGCTGCGCCACGCGCTCTACGGCCGCATCGATGCGCCGCTTTCCGATTTCGGCAGCGACGCCTTGTCGCCGCTGCTGTGGCTCGGCCTCGCCGCGTTTGCGCTGTGGCTCGGCGAACGTCGCCGGCGCCCGGTCCTGCTGTGGGGCGGCGTCATCCTGTTCTGGATCGCGACGGTCCAGGTGGTGGTCTGGGCGACGTTGGTGGACAGCCCGCTGTTCTCGCGGCTAGCGGTCGGCCGCACGATGATCGTCGACCTGCTGTCGCTCGCCTATCTGCTCCCGGCATTGCTCTACACGGCGCTCGTGCTGCTGCGGCTCGGCCCGGTCTGGCTGCGGCTCACATCGCGCGTTCTCGCCGCCGGCCTCGCGTTCGTCTGGCTGACGCTGGAGGTGCGCCACGCGTTCCACGGCGAGTTCATCACGGTCAACCTGCTCGGGCCCAGCACCGGCGACGCCGAGTGGTACAGTTATTCCGCCGCCTGGCTGGCCTTTGCCGGCGTCGGCCTCGCTGCCGGCCTGATCCGCCGCGACGAATGGCTGCGCCGCGTTTCGCTCGGCGGCATCGGCCTGGTCGTCGCCAAGGTCTTCCTCTCCGACATGGCCCAACTCGAAGGAGCACTGCGCGCGCTGTCTTTCATCGGGCTCGGCGGCGCCCTGGTCGCCATCGGCTACGCCTACCGCCGGCTGCGGCCGTTGCAGGAGAGCGAACGTGGCGCCTGAGATTGTCAGCGGTACCGAAGGCTATGCCGACGAAGCCGCGGCCCTGTTCAGGGAGTACGAAGCCATCCGATTTGCCGATGTGCATCGCCTGGTGTCGCATCTGTTCCCGCCGGCGCCGGCCCGCGTTTTGGACATCGGCGCCGGCACCGGCCGCGATGCAGCCGCCTTCGCCGCACTTGGCTATCGCGTCACCGCGGCCGAACCGACAACGGCGTTGCGCGATGGCGCAAAAAAGCTGCACCGCGCACCGCAGATCGACTGGATCGACGATTCATTGCCCGATTTGGCGACGGTTGTTCAATCCGGCGATCAGTTCGAGCTGGTGATGATGACGGCGGTGTGGATGCACCTCGATGCGGCCCAGCGGCAACGCGCGATGCCGGTCGTCGCCGGTCTGATGGCGGCCGGCGGCACGATGGTCATGACGCAGCGGCATGGGCCTGTGCCGCCGGGCCGCCGCATGTTCGGCGTTGCCGCGGCGGAAACGGTTGCCCTCGCCCAAGGCGAGGATCTCGTCTGCGTGCTGCGGCTGGAGCATCAGCCCAGCATCCGGCGTCCCGGCGTCCGCTGGGACCGGCTGGCTTTCACCAAGCCGAGCCGGCGGTAACTACAGAAAGCTGTAGGGATCGACATCGACCTGAAGCCGGGTCGCGCCGGCGAGGCGCACTTTCGCGAGCCATTCGCGCAACACCGCCTGCAGGTTGACCGCGCGCTCCGCCTGCACCAGCAGCCGTCGCCGGTGGCGGCCGCGCAGCACCGCGAGCGGTGCTGGCGCCGGCCCCAGCACCGTCACGCCGGGCAGTTGCGGCGCGGCGCGCGCCAGCGCCCGAGCGGCAAAATCGGCGGCATCGGCATCGGCAGCGCTGACGATCAGCGCCGCCAGCCGGCCGAACGGCGGCAGGTGCGCTTCGCGGCGCTGCGCCGCCTCGGTTGCGAGAAAGCTGTCACGGTCCCCGCGCAGGAGGGCCTGCATCACCGGCTGCTCGGGCAAGTAGGTCTGGATCAGCACCCGTCCCGGACGCTGCTCGCGTCCGGCGCGGCCGCCGACCTGGTGCAACAGCTGATAGGTGCGCTCGGCGGCGCGCAGATCGCCGCCGCCGAGACCGAGATCGGCATCGACCACGCCGACCAGCGTCAGCAGCGGAAAGTGGTGGCCCTTGGCGACGATCTGGGTTCCAATCAGCACATCGTAGCGATGCGCCGCCATGGCGTCGGCCAGCTCGGCGGCGGCGCGCGGCCCGGGCAGCATGTCGCTGACCATCAGCGCGACCCGCGCTTCGGGGAAACGCTCGGCCGCCTCCTCGCGCAGGCGCTCGACCCCCGGCCCGCACGGCACCAGCGTGCCACCGGCCAGGCATTCGGGGCAGAACGTCGGCAGGCCGGTCGCGTAGCCGCAATGATGGCACTGCAGACGACCCGTAAAGCGGTGCTCGACCAGCCAAGCCGTGCAACTCGGGCACTGAAAGCGATGACCGCAGGCGCGGCACAAGGTCAGCGGCGCATAGCCCCGGCGGTTGAGGAACAACAGCGCTTGCTCGCCCGCCGCCAGCGACCCTGTTATCGCCGCGACGAGCGGCGGCGACAGGAACTTGCCCGGCGGCAGCGCCTCGTTGCGCATGTCGATCAGCGTCACCGCCGGCAGCGCCGCCGCGCCGTGCCGTTCCGGCAAATGCACCCGCTCATAGCGGCCGCGCGACACGTTGACGACGGTTTCGAGCGACGGCGTGGCCGAGACCAGCACGACCGGAATCCGCGCCAGCGAGGCGCGCAGCACCGCCATGTCGCGCGCCTGGTAACAGACGCCGTCCTCCTGCTTGAACGACGGATCGTGTTCCTCGTCGACGACGATCAGGCCCAGCTCGGGCAGCGGCAGAAACAGCGCCGAGCGCGCGCCGACCACAACTCGGGCGCGCCCGTCGGCCACCGCGCGCCAGGTGTCGCGGCGCTGCGTCTGGCCGATGTCGGAATGCCACTCGGCCGGGGACGCACCAAAGCGCCGACGGAAGCGGGCGAGCCACTGCGCGGTCAGCGCGATCTCGGGCAGCAGCACCAGCACCTGCTTACCGGCGCCGAGCGCCGCGGCGATGGCTGCGAAATAGGCCTCGGTCTTGCCCGAACCGGTGACGCCATCGAGCACCGACACCGAAAACCCGCCGCGCTCGACACGCTCGACCAGCCGCTGCGCCGCGCCTGCCTGCGCCGGCGACAGCGCCGGACCGGCCGCTCGCCAATCGGGCTGCTCGACCGGCGGCGGCAGCGCTGGCGCCAAACCCTCCGACACCAGCCCGACGGCGATCAGCGCGCGCACGACCGCCGGACCGGTGCCGGCGCGGCGGGCGATTTCCGCCGCGCTGTCGGCCGGCCCCTCGCGCAGCGTCTCGAGCACCCGCCGCCGCGCCGCAGTCAGCCCTCTCGACGGTGGTTCGGCAATGGCGGCCAACCCCGCTTCAGTGGCGCTGCAAATACGGCGCGACGCCCGCGGCAGCAGCGCCGCTTCGACGCTCATCGCCATGCGCAACACCATGCCGGGCGGCGCCAGCGTGTATTGCGCGACGCGGTCGATAAAGCGGCGCAGCTCCCCGGGCAGCGGCGGCGTCGGCAATCCCTCGCCGACCGGCCGCAGCCGCTCGTCGGGGATGGTGTCATCGCCCGCAGTGTTCCCCCCGTCGTCCCAGACCACGCCGATCAGCCGGCGCGGCCCCAAGGTCACCCGGACAAAGCACCCCGGTGCCGGTGGCGCCCCGCCCGTCTCGCGGTCGCCCGGCGCGCGATAGTCGAGCGCGGCGGGCAACGGCACC
>JAFAWI010000414.1 GCA_019241915.1 Alphaproteobacteria bacterium | reverse complement strand
GAATCGGCCGGCGGCTTATGGGGGCGAAACAGGTTCGACGCGCGTGGTAAAGATAAGTACCGTCGCCCGGTATGATACCGCCGTTATCGGGTCACAACCTAGCTGCGAACGATAACTTCGCACATGAGGCGCTCGCGGCCTAACCCGTCACCGGGTAAAAGCCTAGAGTAACTCGCGGTCCGGGGGGCACCGGGCAACAGAAGCCCCCCACTTCGGTTTTGCTTCGTCCGGGCGCGGGTGCATGGCGCAGGATCTGTTCCACTACGACAAGATGGTCGAGCAAGCGCTGCGCGGGGTCATCCGCGACGCGCTGGCGCGGGCGGCGCAGCAGGGTCTGCACAGCAACCACCATTTCTATATCGGCTTTGCCACCACCGCGCCGGGGGTGGCGATCCCCGAGCGCCTCTTGGAGCGCTACCCGGCCGAGATCACGATCGTGCTGCAGCACCAGTTCTGGGACCTCGACGTCGGCGACGAATCGTTTTCGGTGTCGCTGTCGTTCGACAAGCAGATCGAGCGGCTGACCGTGCCGTTCGCCGCGATCAAGAGCTTTGCCGACCCGTCGGTCGAGTTCGCGCTGGCGTTTGCCGAACCCGCGCCGGCCCCGGTCAACGAGGCGGCGCTGCCGGCGGTGGTCGAGAAGCCGCAGGCCAAAGCCGCCCGGCCGGCGCCCGCCGACCGCGGCGAAGAGAAGGGCCAGGTCGTCGCGCTCGACAGTTTCCGCAAGCGCTAGGAACCCGGCCGCCCGCGCCGCAGCGCGAATCCTTGACGGCGCAGCGGAATCCGCGATCCTGCCGCGGCGACCGGGGCCGGAGGCGAGATGGACGACGCGGCGTTTCACGAGCTGTTTCCGCTGGGCGAAGACGACGCGCCGTACAAGAAGCTGACGGCCGACCATGTCGCGACCGGCGCGTTTGCCGGCGAGCGCGTGGTCAAGGTGCAGCCCGAGGCTTTGACGCTGCTGTCGCGCCAGGCCTTTATCGACTGCTCGCACCTGCTGCGCCCGGCGCACCTCAAGTCGCTGGCGGCGATCCTCGACGATCCCGAAGCGTCGCCGAACGACCGGTTTGTCGCGTACGACCTGCTGAAAAACGCCAACATAGCGGCCGGCAAGGTGCTGCCGATGTGCCAGGACACCGGCACCGCGATCGTCATGGCGAAGAAAGGCCAGCGCATCTGGACCGGGTTTGACGATGCGGCCGCGATATCGGAGGGCATCCGCCGCACCTACACCGAGACCAATCTGCGCTACAGCCAAGTCGCGCCGCTGTCGATGTACGAGGAGATCAACACCGGCGACAACCTGCCGGCGCAGATCGACCTCTATGCCGAGCCGGGCGAGGCCTACAAGTTTCTGTTCATCGCCAAAGGCGGCGGCTCGGCCAACAAGAGCTTTTTGTACCAGCAGACCCGTGCGGTGCTGAACCCAAGATCGTTGATCGCATTTCTCGACAAGAATCTGAAAAGTCTCGGCACGGCAGCCTGCCCGCCGTACCACCTGGCGATCGTGATCGGCGGCACCTCGGCCGAGCTCAACCTCAAGACGGTCAAACTGGCGAGCTGCCGCTATCTCGACAGCCTGCCGAGCCACGGCAACAAATACGGCCAGGCCTATCGCGACCGCGATTTCGAGTAGGAGGTGCTGGCGCTGACCCGCGATTTCGGGATCGGCGCGCAGTTCGGCGGCAAGTATTTCTGCCACGACGTGCGGGTCATCAGGCTGCCGCGCCATGGCGCCAGCCTGCCGATCGGCATCGGCGTGTCGTGCTCGGCCGACCGCCAGATCCTCGGCAAGATCACCGCCGAGGGGGTGTTTCTCGAAGAACTCGAAACCGACCCGGCGCAGTACCTGCCGCAGATCGACGAGCGCCAGTTCGGCAACGAGGTGGTGGCGATCGACCTCAGCCGGCCGATGTCGGAAATCCGCAGCAGGCTGTCGCAGTACCCGATCAAGACGCGGCTGTCGCTGACCGGCACGCTGATCGTCGCGCGCGACATCGCGCACGCCAAGCTCAAGGAACGGCTCGACCGCGGCGAGGGGCTGCCGCAATACGTCAAGGACCATCCGATCTACTACGCCGGCCCGGCCAAGACGCCCGAAGGCTACGCCTCGGGCTCGTTCGGCCCGACGACCGCCGGGCGGATGGATTCTTACCTCGACCCGTTCATGGCCGCGGGCGGCAGCTTTATCAGCCTGGCCAAGGGCAATCGCGGGATGGACGTGCGCGAGGCCTGCAAGAAATACGGCGGGTTCTATCTCGGCTCGATCGGCGGTCCGGCGGCGCGGCTGGCGCAGGACTGCATCAAGAAGGTCGAGCTGTTGGAATATCCCGAGCTCGGGATGGAGGCGATCTGGCGCATCGAGGTCGTCGATTTCCCGGCATTCATCGTGGTCGACGACAAGGGCAACGATTTCTTCGCGGGCCTCTCGTGAGCGTGCCGCCCTCGGCAGTGGAGCGATGGCCGCGCTGACCCGGGAGCGGAGGAGCTTGCCGCACGGCGACCCGCTCGCCGCGCTGCTCGCCGGCGAGCCGCGGTCATGGGACGCGTTTGTCCGCCGGTACGCGGCGCTGATCGTCGCCGCTGTGCGCGGCGTCGCGGCAACGCCGGGCGATGTCGAGGACCTCAGCCAGGAGGTCTTTGTCCGGTTGTGCAAGGACGATTTCCGGCTGTTGCGCAGCTATGATTCGTCGCGCGCATCGCTGTCGACCTGGATCACGATCGTCGCCCGCAGCACGGCGCGCGACGCGATGCGGCGGCGGCGGCCCGACGCGGTGCCGATCGAGGCGGTGCCGGAAGCCGCGCTCAAGGTCGATGCGGTCGAACCGCTGCCCAAGCTGAAGCTGCCGGAGGCGCTGCTGTCGCCGCGGCAGCGCGAAATCCTTGGCCTGCTTTACGACGCCGAGATGGACGTGGCCGAGGTCGCCGCCAAACTCGCCATCGATCCGCAGACCGTCCGGAGCGCGCATCACAAGGCGATGCTCAAGCTGCGCGCGCATTTCAAGGCCGATATGGAATGATTACGCGAACCAATAGGTTGCGGGGATGGCCGCAGCCGGACCGGCATAGAACCGTCCGTGAAGAAGATTGCCCCGATGCTTGGTAAGGGGAAGGACAGCGCCGGCCGATCCGGCCTGGCGGACCGCGAACTGTGGCGGCGAAGCCAGCTGACCGACGCGCCGACCGACGAGGCCGGGCGTCTGCTCGACCTCGCCGCCTTTGCCGAAGGCCGGCTGGACGACGAGGACACCGCCCGGGTCGCCGCGCTGCTCCTGCGCGATGCCGACGCCGCGCAAGACGTGGCGGCGGCGCGCCTG
This sequence comes from Alphaproteobacteria bacterium, assembly GCA_019241915.1. Taxonomy (GTDB): domain Bacteria; phylum Pseudomonadota; class Alphaproteobacteria; order ATCC43930; family CGMCC-115725; genus DATARH01. The sequence goes on along the minus strand of JAFAWI010000414.1, from coordinate 3,147 downwards.
CTGGCCGACGCCGCCGCGGCGCCGGCCGATGCAGATGTGGTGACGCGCGCCGTTGCGCTGGTCGGCGCCGAACGGGCCAGCGCAGCGGTGATCCGGTTTCCTGCGCCGGGCCGCCGCGCGCCGTGGTTCGAGGCTGCACGCTGGGGCAGCCTTGCCGCGGCGATCATGCTCGCCGGATGGCTCGGCTTCGATCTCGGCGCCGGGGTCTACACGGGGGGCGCCGCGATCCGCGCCGGGGACGATGTATCGGCCACCGAACTGATGGACACCGGCCCGCTGATGCTGCGCGACTTCAGCGAGAACTCGTAGCATGAGTGTCACCGCAGCGGGCCTGCCGCGGGCCCGGCAGCCGCGAAACCGGGTGCTGGCGGCGCTGCTCGCGGTTTCCGTGGCGCTCAACCTCTGCGCCCTCGCCGGCGCGGCCTGGACCCGGCTGAACGCGCCGCCGGCGCCGCCTACGGCCGGCGAGCGCTTCCAACGCCTCGCCGCCGCGCTCGACCTGACGCCGGCACAGCGGCCGGCGTTTGACGCCTATGCGCAGGCGATGATCGGCCGCGGCGAGCGTATGCGCCAGGAAGTCGAGCCGGCCCTCGACGCTGCCTGGAAAGAGGTGGCGAAGCCCGACGCCGACCAGGCGCGCGTGATGCAGTTGCTCGACCAGGCGGGCGACCGGCGGCGTGCGTTTCAGCACGAGGCGCTGAGCGCCACGTTCGGCTTGCTGGCGACGCTGTCGCCCGGCCAGCGCGAGAAATTCGTTGCCGCCGAACGCAGCTTCCACGCCGCACAGCGGCGGCGGCGCGGCGAGGAGGCGCGCTGAGCCGGCAACCGGTTCCGCCTCGCTCTACTTGGTGCCGAACAAGCGGTCGCCGGCGTCGCCCAGACCCGGCCGGATATAGCCGTGCGCATCGAGGCTGCGGTCGAGCGCCGCGGCAATGATCGGCACATCGGGAAAGACACCGTGAACCTGCGCCACACCCTCGGGGGCGGCGACCAGGCAGACGAATTTGATCGAGCGCGCCTCCTGCTGCTTCAGGCGGGCGATCGCGGCCACCGCGGAGTTGCCGGTGGCGAGCATCGGGTCGACCAGGATGGCATCGCGCTCGGCCAAATCGTCGGGCAGCTTGGCGTAGTATTCGACCGCGGCGAGCGTCTGCGGATCGCGGTAGAGGCCAATATGGCCGACCCGCGCCGACGGCACCAGTTCGAGCATGCCGTCGAGCAGCCCGTTGCCGGCGCGCAGGATCGACACCAGACAGACCTTCTTGCCGGCAAGCACCGGCAGCAGCGCGGTCTCCAACGGCGTCTCGATCTCGGTCTGTTCGAGCGGCAGGTCGCGGGTTGCCTCGTACCCCAGCAGTAGGCCCACCTCGCGCATCAGCTGGCGGAACGGCCCGGTCGGCGTCTCGCGCGCCCGCATCAACGACAATTTGTGCTGGATCAGCGGGTGGTCGACAATCAGCAACGCGGGCGCGGCAGCCATGGCGGCAGCGCTATACGCGCCGATGCCGCGGGTCAAGAGCCGTTACCACCGCCAGTGGCGCAAGACGAACGACGGTCGCGCCGCTGCGCCCTATAGTGGCGAAATGACCACTGCAACGACGGCGGCGGCAACGACAGCGGCGGCGCCGCGTCTCGACCCGCGCAAGTTTCGCGATCCGCGCGTCACCGCGGCCGGCGAGCCGCGCGCCACGGTCGCGCTGACGACGCTCGACACGCTGTGGTTCAACACCGGTACGCTGTGCAATATAGCCTGCGAGAACTGCTATATCGAATCGTCGCCCCGCAACGACCGCCTGGCCTACCTCTCGGCGGCGGAGGTGGGCGGCTATCTCGACGAGGTCGAGCGGCTGCGGCTCGGCACGCGGCTGATCGGCTTCACCGGCGGCGAACCGTTTATGAACCGCGACCTGCCGGCGATGCTTAGCGACGTGCTGGAGCGCGGCTTCGAGGCGATCGTGCTGACCAATGCGATGAAGCCGATGCAGCACAAGAAGCAGGCGCTGCTCGGTCTGCAGGCACGGTTTGGCGAGCGTCTGACCCTGCGCGTGTCGCTCGACCATTATGGCGCCGCGGTACACGAGGTGGAGCGCGGCCCGCGCAGCTGGGCGCCGACCGTCGCCGGGCTGCGCTGGCTGGCCGCGAACGGTTTTCGCGTGCATGTCGCGAGCCGCTATCTGTCGGGCGAAGACGAGGCGACGCTGCGCGGCGGGTTCGCCCGTCTGTTTGCCGAGGTGGGGATCGCGATCGAGGCGGGCGACCCGGTCGCGCTGACGATCTTCCCCGAGATGGATGCGACCGTCGACGTGCCCGAGATCACCACCGCCTGCTGGGGCATCCTCGGCAAATCGCCCGACAGCGTCATGTGCGCGACCTCACGCATGGTGGTCAAGCGCAACGGCGCGGCGGCGCCCAGCGTCGTCGCCTGCACGCTGCTGCCGTACGACACGCTGTGGGACCTCGGCCCGACGCTCGCCGGCGCGGCCGGGGCGGTGGCGCTCAATCACCCGCATTGCGCCAAGTTCTGCGTGCTCGGCGGCGCCGCCTGCAGCCGCGGTTGACGCCTATTCCGCCGCCGCGGCGACGCAGGTCTCGCTCAGATAGGCGAGCAGCTCGGTCATCGTCTGGTAGGCGGCGGCGTAGATCATCATACGGCCGGTGCGGCGCTGGGTGATCAGCCCGGCATTGACCAGGTTCTGCAGGTGGAACGACAGCGACGAAGGCACGACGCCGAGCCGCTCGGCGATGTTGCCGGCCGACAGCCCGGCCGGACCGCAGCCCACCAGCAGCCGGTACAGTTGCAGCCGCGTCGTCTGCGACAGCGCGCCGAGCGCGGCGAGCGCCCGTGCCTCGTCCATTTGGCGCCTCCCCGGTGCGTTTATCGTGGTCGCAGAATCGACAGGCGGTCAAGCGCCTGGAATTCAGCGAGTACCGAGCATGGCCCCCCGTGCGGGGCTGCGGACGGGACGCACCCGGCGGAATCAGGACTGGAACAGTACGATTTTTGGGTCTTACAGCTTGAATTTGTAGAACCGGGACCCATGTTACGCGGTGGCGTTGGCGGCCGCGCATGGGGCGGGCCGCAGGCGGCGCCACCCGCGCCTCACGAGAGGGCGGGCCACCACGAGGTGCCTTCATGGACTTCGCCAA
>JAFAWI010000368.1 GCA_019241915.1 Alphaproteobacteria bacterium | reverse complement strand
CGCCGCGTTTCCTCCCTCTCCGGCCGATGGAGCGGGGATCGCCGGCCGCCGGATAGCCGCACGCCGGGGCGGGCGTGCCGGGGGGAGGCGGAGGAAGCGGTTGTGGCTGCCCACCTCACCCTCCCAGCGCTATCGCGGCGGGCCCCTTCCTCTCCCCCAAATGGCCCCGTCGGGGGAAGAGGAAATTTCGCGCGGCACCACCCAATGATCCGCGAGACCCTGGCGCCGATCCATCCCGACGGCTGGAAGTTCGTGGCGATCGGCATCGTCGTCACGCTGATCCTGTTTCTGCTGTGGCGGCCGGGCGGCTGGCTCGCGCTGATCCTCACGCTGTGGATCGCTTATTTCTTTCGCGACCCGTGGCGGGTGACGCCGACCCGGCCCGGGCTCGTCGTCAGCCCGGCTGACGGCATCGTCGTCGCGCTGCGGCCGGCGCCGCCGCCGGTCGAGCTCGACATGGGAAGCGAACCGGTGCCGCGGGTCAGCGTCTTTCTCAACCTGTTCGATGCGCATGTCGCGCGCGCCCCGGCCGGCGGCACCATCGCGGCGCGCGAATACACGCCCGGCCGGTTCGTCAATGCGAGCCTCGACAAGGCCAGCGAGCATAACGAGCGGCTGGCGCTGCGGGTGACGCCCGATGGAGGGCCGGATATCGCCTGCGTGCTGATCGCCGGCCTCGTCGCGCGGCGCATCGTCTGCCCGCTGATCGCCGGCCAGCGGGTCGGGGCTGGCGAACGCATCGGCATCATCCGCTTCGGCTCGCGCGCCGACATCTACCTGCCGCCCCCTTACGTGCCGCTCGTCGCGGTCGGTCAACGAATGATCGCCGGCGAAACCGTTATCGCCGACCGCGAGGCGACGGAGCCGCCGCGTCAGGGCTACAGCCATTAGCGCCTGTCGGCACCGGCGCGCGGCGGGCCGATTTCGTGTAAGCTCAGCGGTATGAGGACCATTCGCCCCAAGATGCGGCCGCCCAGGGTTCGCGTGCGCCGGCCGCAAATCCGGCGCATGCGGGTGCGGCGCATTCAGCAATTGCCGGTTCAGCGCGTGGTGCCGAACGTGGTGACCCTGCTGGCGCTGTGCGCCGGCATGACCGCGATACGCTTTGCATTGCTCGGCAATTTTCAGGCTGCGGTTGCGGCAATCCTGGTGGCCGCCGTGCTCGACGGCCTCGACGGTCGGGTCGCGCGCCTGCTCAAGGCGACATCGCAGTTTGGCGCTGAGCTCGACAGCCTTTCGGATTTCGTCAGTTTCGGGGTCGCTCCCGCAGCGGTGATGTATCTGTGGACGATGGCCGAACTGCACAGCGTCGGCTGGGCGATCGTCCTGTTCTATGCGGTGTGCTGCGCGCTGCGTCTCGCGCGCTTCAACACGCAACTCGCGGCCGAGCCAGCCGCGCCACCCGGCTATTTTGCCGGCGTTCCCGCCCCCGGCGGCGCGGGCCTCGTGCTGATGCCGATGTACGCGAGCTTTGAATGGGGCGATTGGGCGATCCGCTCGCCGTACCTGTCGGCGCTGTGGATCGGCGGCATCGCGTTCCTGATGGTCAGCCGCATCCCGACGCTGTCGCTGAAGAAATTTCATGTGCCGCCGCATTACGTGCTGCCGGTCTTTCTTGCCATCGGCCTCGCCACGGCGTTTCTCGCGACCGCGCCGTGGCCGACGCTGCTCGTCGTCGGTCTGCTGTACCTCGGGTCGATCCCGCTGACGATTCGGGCGGCCGGCGCCGCGCGCCGCGCCGCGGAGCCGCGCAAGCCCGATATCCCGGCGGAGACACCGGCGCTGATTGCGGCCCCGCCGCCCCCGCCGCTCGGCGAGGCCGCGCTCCCGCCCAACGAATGGCGGCATTGAGCGCCCTCGGCCGTGCAGCTTAAGCTGCGGGCAGGTCAGCAGAAGGAGCCGGCATGCTCGCGTTCGATCTCAAGGCGGAGGAAAAGTTCGATCCGAGGCACCATGTCGAAAAGATCCTCGGCACGGCCGGCGAGGGCGACGTTACTGTCGCCTGTTGGGAGCCTGGGCAGACCAGCCCCTATCATTGCCACCCGAACGCGGTCGAGCTCTATTTCTGCTTCGAGGGCGGCGGCACGATGAAGACCCCGACCGAAACCATCGACGTCAAACCCGGCTGCTTTGTCGTCCACCCGCGCGGCGAACTGCACGAATGGCAGACCGGGCCGCAGCGCACGCTCCTGTTCCGCGTCCGCTATGGCGAAGAGTTCTCCGGCCGCACCAAGGAATGGCCGAGCAACCCGGACTGGAAACCGCGGCCGCAGGACCTCGAGTATTTTTCCAGCCGGTGACCGGGGATCCGATGGCTGACGAACTGGATTTTGCGCCGGAGCACGACACGCCGGTCCCCTACATGCAGCGGACGCGCGACTACTACCTCACGCTCGGCTACGGCAACCCGTATCGTTGGGCGCATTACATCGATGTGCCGTTTGCGGCGCTGCCGAAACCGCTGGCGCAATGCCGCGTCGGGCTGGTGACGACCGCGGCGCCCTATCAGCCGGACAAGGGGGACCAGGGCCCCGGCGCGCCCTATAACGGCGCCGCCAAATTCTACCGTGTCTATTCCGGCGACACCGCACTGGACCACGATCTGCGCATCTCGCATATCGCCTACGACCGCGTCCACACCAGCGCGGAGGACAGCAACACGTGGTTTCCGCTGGCGGCGCTGCGCCGCGCGCAGGCGGCGGGCCGCATTGGCGGGTTGGCGCCGCGCTTCCACGGCGCCCCGACCAACCGCAGCCAGAAGACGACGATCGGCCAGGATGCACCGGCAATCCTCGCTCGGCTGCGCGAGGACGGCGCGGACGCCGCGGTCCTGGTGCCGAACTGCCCGGTCTGCCACCAGACGATCGGCCTCGTCGCCCGGCACCTCGAAGCGCACGGCATTGCCACGGTGATCATGGGCTGCGCCAAGGACATTGTGGAGTTCGCCGGTGTGCCGCGCTTTGTGTTCAGCGACTTCCCGCTCGGCAACTCGGCCGGCAAGCCGCACGACCCGGCGTCGCAGGATTTCACGCTCGACCTGGCGTTGCGGCTGCTGGAAGCCGCGCCGGGCACCCGCACCACGGTCCAGTCGCCGCTGCGCTGGAGCGACGATCCGGCATGGAAGCTCGACTACTCCAACATCGAACGCCTGCCGCCTGCGGAGATCGCCCGCCGGCGCGCCGAGTTCGACCGCGAGAAGGAAAAGGCGCGCGGCGCGCGTCAGGCCGCAGAGTAGACGAGGGCCGTCAGGCGGGCGCCAGGCGCGGACGCGGCGCCAGCAGCCTGCGCAGCAATTGCTTTGCCGGAACCTCGACGAGCCGGTAGAGCGCATATGATCCGGCATAGACGATCGCCAGCACCGCCAGCAGCTGCGGCAGCGCGCCGCCGAACTCGATGCCGCTGTGCATCAGCACGCGCGGCGCGATCGGGTGCCACAGATAAGTCGAATAACTGATGTCGCCGAGGCCGACCGCGACCGGCGAACCCAAAACACGTCCGATCGCCGTGCCGCCGATCGCCAGCGCGAAGATCATCAGGAAGCACGCCGGCGCGAACAGGAAATTCAGGTGCAACGTGACGATGAAGGCGCCGAACGATGTGTTGCCCGGCGCGTACCAGGGATCAGTCTCGCCAAAATAGCGGAACGCGACAAACAGCGCCGCAAAAAGGACGAGGGCGGCCGCAGCGGTCGTCGCGGCGGGCACGCGCGCGCACAGCGCCGGCCGCGCCCGCGCCAGCCGGTAAAGCTGGCAGGTCAGGCAACCGCCGACGAACTCGAAAATCCGCGCGTACGGCGAGACATAGACGAACCAGCGGTACAGCGAATCGGCAAAATCGCTATTTCGCGAAGCGAATTGCGGGAACTGCCCCAGCAGCAGGGCTTCCCACGTATCGCGCCACACGAAGAGCCCATAGAACACGAGGTAGGCGCAGGCACAGAATGCGATCAACACGACGAGGCAGCGCCCGAAGCTGGCGATCCGCGCCAGCCGATAGAGCGCCAGCGCATAGACGAGATAAAAGAACAGCTCGGTCGCGACCGACCACGAGATATGGAAATACCAGGCGGTCAGCAGGTGCCCATCGACCTGGAAAGGCCACCACGTCCAACAGCCGAGCAGATAGGCGGCCAAGGCCGGCCAGGCATGGCCGGCGGCCAGCGCCGCGCCCATCGGGGAATGAACAAGCTCGTAGAGCAGCAGCACGAGGTAGAGCGGGTAGATGCGCGAGAACCGCGCCACCGCAAACCCGCGCACCGCGCCGCGCCGGTTGTCGGCGAAGCTGTCGGCGTAGACGTAATGGATGATAAAGCCGCTCAGCGTGAAGAACAGCGGCATGCCGATGCCGGTGATCTCGAGCCACGGCAGGTAGGAATGGCCGAGCGCGATCGTGAACGCCGCGATAAAGCGCAGGCCCGTCAGCGCATCGATATTGTCGCGGGCGACGCTCATCGCGCGCAGGTTATCGCGCCCCCGGCCTCACCGGCAACCGCGCCCGCCGCGCCGCTCAGGACAGCAGCTTGCGCAGCCGCGCCGCCATCGCGTCCGCTGTGTCGTCAGGGGTAAAGGTCGCAGTAAACCGGCCTTGCGGGTCGACGATGTAGATCAGCGCACTGTGATCCATATCGTAGCCGCCGTCCGGGCGAGGATGCTTGGCGTAGTAGACCTTGTAGTCCTTCGCCGCCTGGGAAACTTCGGCCGGCGTGCCGGTCAGCGCCTCGATCGGGCCGCCAAAACTCTCGACGTAGGATTTCAACACCGCCGGCGTGTCGCGCTCGGGGTCGACGCTGATAAAGACGATCCCGACATTCTTCTTGGCTTCGCCGAGCTGATCGAGCGCCAGCGACAGGTCGTTGAGCGCGGTGGGACAGACGTCGGGGCAATGCGTGTAACCGAAAAACACCAGCTGCCACTTGCCTTTGAGGTCGGTGTCGGTGAACGGCTTGCCGTTCTGGTCGACAAGGCTGAACTTGCCGCCGATCGCGGCGGCCAGCGGACCGCCGGCCACGCCCTTCGCCTCGTCGCGCAGCGCCATTGCAATCAGCACGCCCGCGAGCAGCACCAGCGCCGCTGCCGCCGCCGCAGCGATGAGGCCGAAGGAACGGAGCGGTCGCGCACCGGCAGCCATGGCGCGGCCTTAATGGTGCATCGGCATCGACATTCCGTCACCCGCCGCGCCGGCCGGACCCATCGCGCCGACCTTCTGCACCGGCACCTCCACGTCGCGTTTGCCGGCCTTGGCGAAAGTCAGGGTCACCGCAAACGACTGCCCCTCGACGAGAGGCTTGGCGAGCCCGGTCAGCATGATGTGGTATCCGCCGGGCTTCAGCGTCACCGGCTGGCCGGCCGGCAGTTCGACCGAGTCGACCGCACGCATCTTCATCACCCCGTTATCCATCGTCATCGAATGCAGCTCGGCCTTTTGCGCCGCCGGCGTAGTCACGCCGACGAGCCGGTCGCCCGAAGCCGACTCGAGCGTGAGATAGGCGGCCGCGGCCTGCGCGCCGCCGGGCGTGGCGCGGGCCCAGGCTCGGCTGACCGTGACGTCGCCGCTCTGCGCCAAGGCGGGCGCAGCAAGCGGCCAGAGAACGGCGAGGATGCGAACGGCGGATCGGATGCTCATGGCGGCAGCCTCGGTGCAATCGGCGCGGCTATTCGAGGAGCAGCGCCTCGACCTCATCGATCAGGTGGCGCAGGTGGAACGGTTTGGGAAGGACACGCGGACGATTGGCCGCAAGCCCTTCGTCGCGCAGCACGACAGCGGCGAAGCCGGTGATAAACATGATGCGGATGCCGGGCTGCCGCTCGGTCACTTCGCGCGCCAGCTCGATCCCCCCCAATTCGGGCATCACGACGTCCGCCAGCAACAGGTCGAAATCGCGCTCGCGCGCCACGGTCAAGGCGGCGGCGCCGTCGGCGACCGATTCGACGATGTGGCCGGCCCGCTCGAGACCGCGGCTGAGGAAGAATCTCAACTGCTCGTCGTCTTCGGCCAACAAAATGCGCGCCATCGCGGCGGCCTCGCCTCCGGAAGTGCCCGTCCCAGCATCTAACACGGCGGCCTTGGGGGCGAAAGGCAGCGCGGCGATTTCGCCGCAGCCGCGGCGTGCGCCGTCCGATCC
>JAFAWI010000275.1 GCA_019241915.1 Alphaproteobacteria bacterium | reverse complement strand
CTCCACCACCGCCGCCGCCGCCTCCACCGCCGCCGCCTCCACCGCCGCCACCGCCGCCGCCTCCACCCCCGCCGGCGGAGTAGCTGGCCGCAGGAGCAGCGACCGCAGGTGCGCCTGATCTGCTACAGCCTGCCGGGCCGGGCGCCGCCGCTGATCGTGCCGGCGCCGCTGGAGCGGTCGTGGATGGACCGCTCGCCGCAGGGCTTCGCCTATCGCTGCCTGCCGCTCAACATCGCGAACTCCCATGGCTGGCTGATCCTCAACAGCGCGCCGTTCGTCGCCGAATGGGACGGGCGCGCCGAGATCGACGCCGTCGCTGTCCGGGCGATTGGCGAGCCGGCCGAACTCCTGGCGTCGAGCCATTTCGGCAGCGGCATCCTGACCTTTCGCGTCAATGCGCTGTTCCGCACCGATCCCGGGTTCGACCTCGTCGTCACCGGTCCGATCAACCAGCCGAAGGACGCGATCCAGCCGCTGACCGGCCTGGTCGAGACCGATTGGACGGCAGCGACCTTCACGATGAACTGGAAATTTACCCGGAAGCGCACCCCGGTCGCCTTCGAGCGCGACGAGCCGTTCTGCATGATCTTCCCGATCCAGCGCGGTCTGATCGAGACGGTGCAGCCCGTGATCCGCCCGCTCGCAGCCGAGCCCGAGCTGGAGAGTGCATACACCCTGTTCGCGGAAAGCCGCCGGGCCTTCAATCAAGACTTGGCTGTCCCGGGGTCGGAAGCACAGCGCGAGCAATGGCAGAAGGATTATGTGCGCGGGCGAGGCGCCGCTGCCGGCGCACCGCCGGATCATCGTACCAAGCTTACCCTCCTCGAGTTCAAGCACCACGATTAGTCGGCCGCGAGCTCGCGTGAGGCGGTTCAGCCAATCTCGTCGAGCGGTGCGCCGAAGGTTATCGGCAGCACGATCGCGGTCCTTCCGGCAGCCCTGGGAAAGCGCAGTGCCGCCACGCGGTCGATCAACTCCTGCCGCAGCGGTCCCCAGTCGATGTCGCCCGCGCTGGGCTGGGCGACCCGGTCGGCGAGAACTTCGCATTGACCGACTTGCCCGCCTGCCTCGACGGTGAGGCGCAGACTCAAAAAGCCTTGGTAGAGCGACAGCCTCGCTGCCGCGTGGACGGCGATCCCGCGCAGCAGCGCCGCGATCGGCTGCGCAGCCGCGGCTGGGGCAAGCGCGCCGCTGACCACGGGTCCCGCCTCGTGCAGATGGCCGTGCAATACAAGCCGTCCGTCGAGCGGGTCCATCGACCCTTCGACCGGGCTCACCGCGTGCGGCAGCCGGTCGTCGAACAGCGTGAGCCGGTTGAAGCGCGGCGCAACCGTCCAATAGAGGCCGGCGGCGGGGCGGGCGAGATTGACGCCCCACGCGTCGCCGGGACGCATCACCAGCATCTCGCCGCCGCTTGCGCGCCGGCTGTCGGCAGTGAGCGAGTAGACAAAGCCGAACCGGCCGTTGCCGGCGTCGTTGTGCAGCGTCTGCCGGCAGCCGCCGACATGGAGGCTGAGAAAGGGCCAAGTGATCCCGGCAAGGCCCAGCCCGGCGATCGCTCGCGCGCGCAGAGCCTCGACAAACGCCTGCACCCGCTCGGGCGCAATCACCTTTTCAGGAGCGGTGCGCAGATCGGCATGGAGCCCGGGAACGAACCAGTATTGCCAGACCTGGTGGGTCTCTGGGCGCTGCCCATAAGGGTCCCGGAAATGGCCTTCGACATCGCCGCGCATCGCCGCGGCCTGCGCTGCGGGAAGGAAATCGTCGATCACGATCAGCCCGTCGCGATGATCGGTTTCCGGCGGCGACGCTGTCGGCCTTTGCGGCAACTTCCATCCCCTTGGGGCACGCGGAGCCGGAACTCTCGCGCTACGTCGGCGGCGCGAGCAAGCGCAATCCAAGTCCACCGCGCTCGGCAGCCTGAAGCGAAATCTTACGGCAGGATTTCGATCGGCGTGCCGTCGGGAACCTCGTTCCAGATCTTGACGATCGCGGCATTGCCGACCGCGATGCAGCCGTCGGTCCAATCGTGAAACCGCTCCGGCGGGTCGTAGGGCCCATAGTCGCGCGGCACGCCGTGAATGTAGATGCCGCCGCCGGGCTCTGCGTTCTCGGCCTGCGCCCGCGCCCGGTCCGCGCCGTTGGGGTAGGAAATATGGAGTGCCCGCGTGTACTTGGTGCGTTCGGTGCGCCCGTCGATCCGGTAGACCCCTTCCGGCGTGCGGCCGTCGCCGGCGGCACGCTTGGGCCCTTTCGCATGCGGCCCGAGCGAGACCGGAAACGCCTGCAAAACGCGCCCGTGGTTGAGCAGCTCCAGCGTGTGCCGGCTCTTCACGACAACCACCCGATCGGCGACCGCTGACGCCGGCATGACCGCAGGTTTGGCGGCGGCAGGCGCCGGGCTCGACGGCGGTGGCGACTCGCAACCGGCGAGCGCCGCCATCCCAATGGCGACCAAGCCGGTCAGCATGCGGCGACGACGCGTCGCCGGCGGCTCGTTGGCGCGGTTCATGGAGTCTCCCGCGGCCGGCGCTCGAAGCGCAAAAAGGCCGGGGCACGCCCGGCGCGCCGCGCCTTGGCTTCGTAACGCGTTTCGGGCCAATCCGTCGGGCGCTCGCGCCAATCGACCGCTCGCCGCGCTGTCCAGGCGAACGCCGGATGCCCGGTGG
>JAFAWI010000168.1 GCA_019241915.1 Alphaproteobacteria bacterium | reverse complement strand
CTTGCTCTGCAACTCCTTGATTGCGGCCTTTAGCTGCGGGATCGACGCCGAGATGTTGGGCAGCTTGATGATGTTGGCTTCGGGGCGCATCGCCAGCTGGCCGAGTTCGGTGAGTTCGTAGTCAATCTTTTGCGCCGGCGTCAGTTTCTCGGGGAAGTTGGCGATGATCCGGCCAGCCAGCGAAATGTCCTTCAGCTTCATCTTGACCCCGGCGGTCCCGACGAAGGCTTCGACGATCGGCAGCAGGGAAAACGTCGCGAGCGCAGGTGCTTCATCCACCTTGGTCCAAACGATTTCAAGATTTGGCATACTTGCACCTCCGCACCGCTCCGTTCCGGCTGAGTTGATCTATTGACGATGTTGGCCTGCCCTGTCGCCCTGACGTGAGGGCGTCGCGGCGCGGGTTTGTATCAGGCGCGGCACGATAGTGGCGGGGCCTGCTGGAGGCAAGCCGGGGGCAGCGATTGAGGCTTGGCTCCGAAAACCGCGGCGGGGTGCGAAAATCGTTCGCCAATCGCAGGCTCGCCGTGGAAGCAGGCAGGAGCGGGCGCCGCAATTCCTCGGCGCGCTGGAACGAGGCTCATATCGGCGCCGGTCGGAGGAACGCAGATGCCGACGCCGCGATCTTGCGTTTCGGCGGCGCTGCTCTGTCTGATCGCTCTGCTGTCTCAGCAGTAACCTCTTGCGGCGCAAACGGTGCTATCGAGCCAAGTCAAAGGCCGGATCGAAGCTGTCTGCGCGTGCCTCACCACCACGCTTCGCATCCGGCTTCCGGCCGAGCGGATGATCGCGGCGGAGCGCGATGCTGTTTGCGGCGAAGCCGCCGCGCCATTCGATGCTAGGATGTGGCACCCTGCGGAGTGCGAGCATGCCCTATCCGACGCATCTGATCCCGACCACCGTCGTCGGCAGCTATCCGCAGCCTGACTGGCTGATCGATCGCGCAGCGCTCGAAAAGCACGGTGTGCCGCGGGTTCATGCGCACGAAATCTGGCGCATTCCCGAGCCGCATCTGAAGCAGGCGCAGGACGATGCGACGGTGCTCGCGATCGGCGAGATGGAGCGCATCGGCATCGACATCGTCAGCGACGGCGAGATGCGGCGCGAGAGCTATTCGAACTATTTCTCGCTGGCGCTCGACGGCATCGACGCCGAGCGGCCGGGGTCGGTGATCGGTGCCAACGGCCGCGCCACGCCGGTCGCGCGCGTCACCGGGAAAATCCGCCGCCGGGGCCGGGTCGAGATCGACGATGCGGCATTTCTCGTGCGGCACGCGACGCGGGCGACCAAAATCACGCTGCCCGGTCCGTTCACGATGTCGCAGCAGGTGCAGAACGAATTCTACAAGGACGAGGCCGAGCTGGCGATGGATTACGCCGACGCGGTCAATGCCGAGCTCAAGGACCTCAAGGCGACCGGCGTCGATGTCGTGCAGCTCGACGAGCCGTGGGTGCGCGCCGCGCCCGACAAGGCGGCACGTTACGGCGTCGCGGCGATCGATCGGGCGCTTGCCGGGATCGACGGGCCCAGCGTCGTCCACATCTGCCTTGGCTACGGCCACCTGGTCCGCAACAAGCCGAGCGGCTATGCGTTTCTGCCGCAGCTCGCGGATTCGGCGGCAACGCAGGTGTCGCTGGAGGCGGCGCAGCCGCGCCTCGACCTCGGCGTGTTGCGCGAGCTGTCGCAGAAGACGATCCTGCTCGGCGTGCTCGATCTGGGAACGGCCGAGGTGGAAACGGCAGAGGAGGTTGCGACGCGGCTGCGCCGCGGCCTCGATCACGTCGCCGCCGAGCGGCTCGTCGCGGCGCCCGATTGCGGGATGAAGTATCTGCCGCGCGAGCGGGCCGCAGCCAAGCTGCGCGCGCTGGTCGAGGGCGCTGCAATCGTGCGGCAAGAGCTCGCCGGATGAACCTTCGTCCGCTGGCGCTCGCGTTCGCGCTCTGGCTGACGCCGCAGGCGGCGCGGGCCGCCAATGTCGACCTGCTGCTGGTGCTGGCGGCAGACGTCTCGCGCAGCATCGACGACACCGAGTTCGAGCTGCAGCGCCGCGGCTATGCCGCCGCGCTTTCCGACCCGCGCGTGCTCAAGGCGATTACCGGCGGCGCCAACCAGGCGATCGCAGTCAGCTTTGTCGAGTGGTCCGGCTCGGGCGAGCAGAAGATCGTGGTCGATTGGACCGTCGTGCGCGACGGCGAGGACGCCGGGGCGGTCGCCCAGCAGATACTCGGCGCGCCCCGCTCTTTCCTGTCGCGCACCTCGATCAGCGAGGCGATCGACTTTTCGGTGGCGCAACTCGGCGAGGCGCCGGCCGCAGCCGAGCGCAAGGTCATCGACATCTCGGGCGACGGCACCAGCAACGCCGGCCGGCCGGTGACCGACGCGCGCGACGAGGCGGTCGCCAAGGGCATCACGATCAACGGGCTGGCGATTATCAACACGCAGACCCGGCCCGGTTTCCAGATGCACACCCAGCCGCCCGGCGGGTTGCCCAATTATTACCGCGAAAATGTAATCGGCGGCGCCGGCGCGTTCCTGCTCGTCGTCGAGAATTTCGAGAGCTTCACCGAGGCGATGACGCGCAAGCTGGTCAGCGAGATCGCCGGCATCGCGCCGGCGCCGCGCAGCGCCGCGTTGAAGCCGTTCTAGTCACAGGGATCTTTTCATGCCCGACGTCGCCATCGCCGCCACGCACGAGATCGAGACGCGCGACATCGAATACTGCCGCAGCGAAGATGGGCCGCTGCTCGCGCGCCTCTACCAACCCAAAGGCAATGGCCCATTCCCGGCCCTGCTCGAGGTGCACGGCGGTGCCTGGGCGTCGGGCGATCGGCTCAACAACGCGCCGCTCGACGAGGCGCTGGCCAAGAGCGGCATCGTCGTGTTCGCAGTCGATTTCCGCATGCCGCCGCGGCACCGCTATCCGGCCTCGATCGCCGACATCCATTATGCGACGCGCTGGCTCAAGGCGCATGCAGCGGAATTCGGCAGCCGCGCCGATCTCGTCGCCGGGCTCGGCACGTCGAGCGGGGCGCACCAGCTGCTGCTCAGCGCGCTGCGGCCCGACGACCCGCGCTACGCGGCGCTGCCGCTCGCCGAGGCGCCGGCGGCCGACGCGCGGCTGCCCTACCTCGTGCTGTGCTGGCCGATCTCCGACCCGCTGGCGCGCTACCGCATGGTCAAGGAGAAGGGCCGCACGCCGCTGATCCAGTCGCACGATGCGTACTGGGCGTCCGAAGCCGAGATGGCGGAAGGCAATCCGCAGCGGATCGTCGAGAGCGGCGAGGCGGAGCGCCTGCCGGCGGCAATCCTGCTGCAGGGCACCGGCGACGACAATGTCACGCCCGATATGGCCGACCGCTTCGCCGCGGCCTGGCGGACGCGAGGCGGCGCGATCGACCTGCACAAATTCGACGGCGAGCCGCATACCTTTGTGATCCGCGACCCGGCATCCGATGCCTCGCGCCGTGCCTGCGAGCTGGCGCGCGATTTCGTGCGCGTGCACGCCCGGGTCTAGCGGTCATGGCCGGCAATACCGGCGGCGATAGCGGGCGGGTCGCCGGGCTCGACCTGCTGCGCGGCGTCGCCGCGCTGGCGGTGGCGCTGCCGCATTTCTTCGCCTATCGCGGCGCCTTTCCCGCGACCGCGGAAAGCGTCTCGGCGCTCGCGGTCGAGGTGTTTTTTGTGCTGAGCGGGTATGTGTTGGCGCCGCAAATCCTGCTGTGCCTCGGCGCCGGGCAGCTGCGCTATCTCGGCGTGTTCCTGGTGCGCCGCTGGATGCGCACGATCCCGCCCTACCTCGTGGCGCTGCTGGCAGTCTCGATCCTCGGCCGGCAGTTTGCCAGCGCCGACTTCCTGCGCTACCTCACCTACACGCAGAACCTGTTCCGGCAGAGCAACACCGCGGACTATTTCGCGGTCGCCTGGAGCCTGTCGGTCGAAGAATGGTTCTACGTCGCGTTCCCGTCGCTGCTGCTCGCGGCGGCATGGGTCGCGGGCCGCCGCGACCGGCGTTTCGCCCTTGTGTTCGGCGTCGGCTTTTGCCTGGCGATCGCAACCGCCCGTGTCGCGGCCGGCGATGGCGGCGGCGATTGGGGTGCCGCGATCCGCCGGGTGGTGGTCTACCGGCTCGACTCGATCGGCTATGGTTTCCTGTTGTACCTGGCGCTCGACTGCTGCCGCGACCGGCTCGACCGGTTGCCTGGATCGGTCACGGCGGCGGTACTTGCACTGACGGCGCTTGCGGCCTTCTTGTTGCTCGAACAGATCGCCGGGACCGGCGACCGCCTCGCCGAGTTGCTCTTCCCGTTCGCCGGGGCGCTGTTCGGCAGCAGCGCGATCGTCTGCGCGCTGCGCGCCGAGCCGAGTCTGCGGCGCCGGCCGGCGCTGGCTCGGCTCGGGGCGTATCTCGGCGCCGTGTCCTACCCGGTGTATCTGTTCCACATCATTCTGATCGAAATCGTCAGCGGCGTGCTGCCGGGCGTCGCGATGCCGCTGCCGCTCGCGGTCTTCCTCATCGCGCTGTTCGCCCTGACCGGCGCCTTCCATGCCTATGTCGAGCGGCCGATCCTCGCCGCCCGGCCGCATTACCGGGCGCCCGCGTCCGCGCCGCCGGCCGGTCTCACCGCGGTTGCGCCAGCAGATCGGCGATGAGCCGGGACGCCATCGCCGCAGAGGCGGCGATCGCGTGGCCCTCGCCGTTCCAATGGCGGTCGCCGGCGATCTGAAACACCGGCCCGTCGCGGCGGTAGCGCTCGGCGAACAGCGGATCGAGATCGACCGCTTCATAGCCCTGCGCGCCTACCGCCGCGGCGAACAGCCGGCGCAGCTCCTGCTTTTCCGGGTCGGGCTTTGTGCCGAAGGGCATGCCGTTGAGCACGAACAGCACGCGGTCGCGCGGCAGGCCGACAAGCCGCTGAAAATCGCGAAAGAACAGTGGGATGACGGCTTTTGCCGCGTCCAACCGTGCGTTTTCCGGCGCAGCAGCGGCGGCCGGCCGGACCGACCCCGGCTGGCCCGCCCGCAGCGCGGCAACCGCGCGGTCGAGATGCAGGTTGAGCAGCAGGTAGCGCAGCAGCGCGCTGTCCCGAACGACCTCGCGTACCCAGCCCGGGTGGTACGGCACGAGGCGCAATTGCTTGTCGGCCCCGGCGCCCGCATAAACCCACATCCCCGACGAACGCCGGTAGGCGTCGTCGCTGTCGGCGAAACCGTAGTCGGCCACGTTGAGGACGACCGCACGGGCACCGAACTTGTCCACGGCATAAGCGGCGTAGACGGCGAACTCGCTGAGCGGCGCGCCAGCGGCGGCAAAGCTGTAAACGCGTGCCTTGCCTTGCAACGCCACCGCGAGCCGGCCTTGCATGGTCTCGGCGTAGGGCACCATTTGCGCCTCGATATACGAGTCGCCGATGACCGCGATCAGCGGCACCCTTGAATTGTGCTCATAGTCCAGTCGGTTGACCCAGCCGTCATTGTTGACCCGGCCACGCACGACCTCGCGCAGGTTCCAGTCGCGTGAGTAGACAAAGTCGCGGTTCGCTTCGAAGTGAAAGATCGGCTGTGCGTTGTCGACCGCGACGCTGCGCAGCCCGGTTGTCACCGGCAGAAAGCGCAACACGATTTCGGCGACGGCGACGTACGCGAGTGCGACCAGCGCCGCCGTCAGCAGCCCGGCAAACCGCCGGCGCGGCAGTGCCCGTCGTTCCACCAAGGCGCTGGGGCTACAGCCGGGTATAGGTAAAGGGCACGATGCCGAAGCCAGCGCTCAGCACGATCAGCCCGCCGAAGATCGCGGTCAGCACCACAACCGGCAGCCAGAACCGCTTGTGCAGCCACAGATAACCCCAGACGCCGCCCACCGCCGCAAAATCTCAGAGCGCGAGGTTGTGGCGCGCCGGCGCCGGGCGCGCAACCGCCTCGCCCCCCTTGAGCACGAGGCGAATCTTCGCCGGGTCGCGCAGCACCGCAATGTCGGCAAGCGGATCGCCGTCGACGACGACGAGATCGGCGAGCTTGCCCTTTGCCACTGTGCCCAGTTCCGCCTCCCTGCCGCAGCATTCGGCGGCCCAGGAGGTCGCGGCCTGGATCGCCTGCATCGGCGACAGCCCGGCCTCGACCAGACAGACCAGCTCGCCGGCATTGGCCGGATGGCCGTGGCCGCCGGCGTCGGTGCCGGCGACGACCTTGACCCCCGCCGCGAGCGCCATCTTGATCGCACGCATGTGGTGCTCGAAGAGATCGTGGGCCCGCGCGCGGACATGCGGCTGCGGCGATTTACGGTGGTATTCGTAGACCAGCAGGGTCGGCACAAACACGATGCCGCGTTCGGCCATGCGTTCGAGATGGCGCGGGTTCTCGTCGATGTAGCAGCCATGCTCGATCGAATCGACCCCCGCCTCGATCGCAATATCAAGCCCGCGGCCGCCCAGCGCATGGCACATCACCCGCCGGTCGAGCGCATGCGCCTCCTCGACCAGCGCCTGCATCTCGTCGAGATTGAAGGCGCCGTCGCGCGGCCCGTGCCCGGGGCGCGAGCTGGCGCCGCCGGTCGTCGCGCATTTGATGACGTCGGCGCCGGCGCGCACCATGCGGCGCACCACGGGCCGCACGTCGCCCAAGGTCTCGGCCACGCCGCTCGGCAGCAGCGGGTCGCCGGGCAAACAGCAGCAATCGCCCGAGGGCGCCATGCGGTCGCCGATGCCGCCGATCGGCGAGATGATCGAAATCGACAGCAGCAGGCGCGGCCCGACGGCCAGCCCTTCTTCGATGGCGCGCTTGAACCCGGCATCGAGCCCGCCGGCGTCGCGGATCAGCGTGTAGCCGGCTTCGAGCGTCTGGCGAAGCACCGCCGCGGTGCGCAGGTGCCGCGTGCTTTCCGGTTCGTCGATCCCCCAGCGATGCGCCAGGTCGTAGCGGTGATTGGCCATGTGATCGTGGCAGTCGATCAGTCCGGGCAACAGAGTCATGCCGCCGCAGTCGATGATTTCCGCGTCGGCCGGGAAGTCGGCGAGGCTGCGCGTTTCGACAGCGTCGATCCTCCCGCCGCGCAGGACAACCGTCGCCGCCGTCGGTTCCCGGCCGGTGCCGTCGATCAGCCGTGCGTTCTTGAGGACTTTCATTACGCCCCTCGCATCGCCACCTGCCGCGCAGGAGGGATCGTGACATGAATCTGCCGAATCGAATATCGCGCAACGCCGGGCTCGCCGGCATGCTGGGGCTGGCCGCGCTGGTCGCCGCCACCGCTCCCGGCGTCGCCGCGAGCCCCGACCAGGCGCCGCCGCTGGCGCCGGGCGCGGCGCGGGTCTGGTTTCTGCGCCAGCTGCTGCCGGGCACGCAATTCCATCCGCCGATGATCTTCGTCAACAGCGCGCCGATCGGGTCGAGCGCCGAGGGTACCGTGTTCTACCGCGATTTTGCGCCGGGCCAGTACGCGTTCACGGTGGAAAACTGCCTGCCGCAGCCGGGCAGCGGGCAGACGATGAATTTGCAGCCGAATACCCAATACGCGCTCGAGGTCACCTCGGACGAGAACGGGGCGTGGGACTGCAGCCCCCCGCAATTCTCGTACCTGCGCCAGATCCAGCCTCAGGCGGTTCCCTACAAGTTCGCGCAGGTGAACTACATCGGCGCGCGGTAACCGGCGGTCACAGTGCCGGCCTACGAGCGCGCCATGGCGTAGCGCGCTCGTAGGCGTCGGCGGCGCGCAGCACCGTGGCGTCGGCAAAGCGCTTGCCGACGATCTGGAACGACAGCGGCAGTCCGCCCTCGGTAAAGCCGCAGCACACCGACATGGCCGGGGTGCCGGTGACATTGAACGGCATGGTCAGCGACGGCCGCTCCATGATCGCGAATTTTGGCACCTCGTCGATCTTTGGCGCCTCGGACTGCGCCGACGCGGTCATCACAAGGTCGAGCCCGGCCATCGCCCGGTCGAGCTCGTCGATCAGCTCGCGGCGGCGGCGCAGCGCCTGCACATAGTCCGCCGCCGTCCACAGCCCGGCGAGCGCCATGCGGTCGCGGAAGATCTCGCCGAAATCGGTGAAGCGGTTGCGCAGGTTCGCTTCGTGGATCGCATAGGCCTCGGCCATCATGATCAGCACGCCGCAGGCCGCCCATTCGGCGAGCGGCGACAGCGCGATCTCGCGTACCGACGCCCCCATCTCCTCGTATTTCTTGGCGGCGGTGTCGATCGCGTCTCGCGTCGCCGGGCTCGCCTCATTGTCGGTCGTGTAGAAATGCCGGATGAGGCCGATCTCGAGGCCCTTGACGTCGCCGGTCAGCGCCCGGCGGTAGTCGGGGACGGCGACATCGGCGCTCGCCGGGTCGCCGGGATCGTGCCCGGCCATCGCCTGCAGCATGATCGCGCAGTCCTCGGCGGTCCACGCCATCGGCCCCGCGTGGTCGAGCGAAAAGGCGAGCGGCAGGATGCCGCGGCGCGAAATGAGGCCGTAGGTCGGCTTGATGCCGGCGAGGCCGCACAGCGCCGCCGGGCCGCGGATCGAGCCGCCGGTGTCGCTGCCCGTGCCGCCGAGCACGAGGCCGGCCGGCACGGCGGCGCCGGTGCCGCTCGACGAGCCGGCGGTAAACCGCGCCGTGTCCCACGGGTTGCGCGCCGGCGGCCACGGCAGGTCAAAGCTCGGCCCGCCAAACGCGAATTCGTGCGTCGCCAGCTTGCCGAGCATCACGCCGCCGGCGTCCTTCAATTTGGCGACCGAAACCGCGTCCTCGGCCGGCACGTGATCCTGCATGACCTTGGAGTGGCCGGTGGTGGGGATGCCCTTGGTCTCGTAGATGTCCTTGAGGCCGAGCGGGATGCCGTGCAGCGCGCCCTTGTAGCGCCCGGCCGCGATCTCGCTCTCGGCGGCACGGGCGGCGGTGCGCGCCTCGTCCGCAGTGACCCGGATAAAGCTGTGCAGCCGGCCGTCGAACTTCTCGATGCGGGCGAGCCTGCTGTCGGTCAGTTCGACCGGCGACAGCTCCTTGGTCTCGATCAGCCGCGCCGCCTCGGCGATGGTCAGGTAATCCGGCACCATCGCCCTACTCCCCCTTGGCTTTCGGGAAAGCGACGGTGTGCGCCGGCTCGGCGCCGACCGGGCGCGGCTTCTTCACCAGCCGCGCCATCTCGGCATAAAGCGGCGCCGCGTTGAGGATGCCGTCGCGCTCCGCCTGCGGCACGTCGAGCCCCAGCCGCGCCAGCGCCGCATCGAGTTCCTGTCTGGTCATCCGAACCTTCCTTTCAGCGAGCGCAAGCAAAATGGAACGTCTCAATGCAAGCACGCGAAGGATACCCGATGGTCGCGATGGCGTCGTCATGGGCGCGCAGCGCCATCAGTCGCGGGCGTCGTTTCAACGCGCTGCGTGCTCATGAGCCTTTGGTCTCGCCTCTCCTTTGCGGCCTTTGCGCTGAGCGTCGCATTGCCCTTTTACGGCATCGCCCTTTGCGCCTTGGCGTCCTTGAGCGGCGTGCCGGCTTCGGCAAGCCGGCGCAGGTAGTCGGACGGGCGCCAGCGGTCGCCGTAGCGCTGATGCCATGAGGCGATCTGGTTGTAGACCTCGCGCACGCCGATCGTGTCGGCCCAGTACATCAGCCCGCCGCGGTAGCGCGGGAAGCCAAAGCCGTGCAGCCACATCACATCGATGTCGCTGGCGCGCAGCGCGCAGCCTTCCTCCAGGATCTTGCACGCCTCGTTGACCGAGGCGAACAGAAGCCGTTTCAGGATTTCGTCGTCGGCGATGTCGCTGCGCTGCTCGATGCCGTTCGCGGCGGCGGTCTCCTTGATGATGCGCGCGACTTCGGGGTCGGGCCGCGGGGTGCGGTCGCCGGGTTCGTATTTGTACCAGCCGGCATTGGTCTTCTGCCCGAGCCGCCCGGCCTCGACGATCGCATCGGCGATCGGCTGCTTCCTATAGTTCGGGTACATCTCGGCGCGGCGGCGGCGGGTGTCGTAGCCGATGTCG
>JAFAWI010000017.1 GCA_019241915.1 Alphaproteobacteria bacterium | reverse complement strand
TTGCCCGGTAATCACCTCGGCGCCGCGCGCCAGCGTGACATTGCCGAGCAGGCTGCAAATGCCGCTCACCGCATTATAGACGCCGTAGTCGCCGCGACCGATATCGGGCCCGCTGATCGCCACCACATGGCCTTGCGCGTCGATGCGGGTGATTTTCGATGCCTCGCCATTGGCCACCGGTGGCGTCCCGGGTTTGCCGGCGGGCGACGGCTTGGCCGTGGCCGGTTTGCCGGGCGGCGCCGCCGGCGCATCCTTGACCATGTACGCCGTCAGGACGTCGGCCTTGATCGTGCGCCCGTTATGCACCGCGACCGCGTCGCCGCGGGCGATAGCGATCTGCTTGGCGTCGTACCATTCGAGCGCGTCCCGCGCGGTCACCACATCGGCCGCAGTGGTCATTTTGAGGGCCTTGCCGCGTACGATGCCGATCCCCTGATCGATGTCGTAATCGGCATGGTCGCCCACCACGGTGCGCGTGTCGCGGGTGATCACGACGTTGCCGTCGGCCTCGACCCGGTAGATCTCGGTATTGTTCTGGGTGGCGTTGGGGTTGACTGCGCTGCCCGGCTTTACCTCGCGGTAATGCGCGATCAACGTATCGGCCTTGATGGTGGCGGGACCGCGCACCGCGGTGGCATTGCCGCGGGCAATGTAGAGCTGCTCGTTCTGCTGCCACTCAATCCCTGAATCGGCCTGGATGTTGATGGGCGTGCTGTTGTCGGCAGTGCCGAGCTGAGCGTCGGCGGCATGGCCGAAAACGATAACCATGAGTCCCGCCAGCAGCGGTCCGAGCGGAAAGTTCGCCATCGGCTAGACCGGCTTCTTTGGCTTGGGATGCGCCGGCGGCTTCGCTGCGGCCGCCGGCGGAACGGCGGGCTTCGGCGTGGCCGGGTGCGCGGGCGGCTTGCTCTGGGCACGTTCCAATTGCGCCGCGGCCTCGGCGATGGGCGCGGGCACTCCGGGCGACGCGCCCGCCGACGGCGGCGGTCCCTCGGTTTTGCTCCCCTTGAGGACCATGTTCGCCGGACCGGTAAAGAACATCACCGCGCCTTTGTCGACGACGCGGAACCCCTGTGCTGCGATATCGCCGTTGGGCCCGTGCCCTTCGACATGCTCGCGGCCGTCGGCGGCATTGTTGGCGACGTCAAGCCGCGCCGACGAAGTGACGATCTGCGTGCCGTTCTCATGCGTCAGCGTCACGTGGCCGAACGCGTCGAGAAACTGGGTCTGAGGTTGGTAAACGCCGCTGTCGGCGGTGACCACAACCGCGGCGCCGCTATGCGTCTTCAGGTCGGCGCGCGGCTCGTCAAGCGCCATAACGTCGTCGCGCTGCGGCACTTGCCGGCCTATCGCGGCGGTGACGATAAACGGGCGCCCGTCGCGGTCGGTGCCGGCATAGCGCGGCTTCATCATCCGCAGCTCGCGGGCCTCGCGCAGGTCGATTGCGGCAAAACGCAAGCGATCGAAGAGCGGCGCCAAGCGCGGCCACGCGACCACCATCAGCAGAAGCGTCACCCCCACCGCCGGCAATGCCATCTTGAGCAGCGCGACACGACGGCTGTGCGCATTGCCCGGCAGGTGCATCAGCCAGTCGGCCACCGCCCCCGGCGCACCGACGACGCCGGCGAAGGCGCGCGGCGTTTCGCGGCCGCTCATACCACGCCGGCCCGCAGGCAATCGTGCATGTGCAGGAAGCCGATCGGCCGTCCCGCCTCGTCGACCACGAACAGCGCGGTGATTGCCGAACGGTTCATCAGGCCCAGCGCTTCGGCGGCAAACCCCGACGCCGCGATTGTCTTCGGCCGGCGATGCATTACTTCCGCCACCGTGCGGGCCAACAGGCCATCGCCCATGTGGCGGCGCAAATCGCCATCGGTGATGACGCCGACAAGCCGTCCGCCGTCGTCACAGACGCCGACGCAGCCGAAACTCTTCGCAGTCATTACCAGAATCGCGTCGCCCATCGGGGTGTGCGGCACGGCGAGCGGTACCGCATCGCCTCTGTGCATGATGTCGTCGACGCGCAGCAGCTTACGGCCGATCGAGCCGCCGGGGTGAAACAGCTGGAAATCGGCTGTCGAAAAGCCTTTGCGCTCGAGCAGCGCGACCGCCAGCGCATCGCCCAACGCCAGCATCGCGGTCGTCGAGGTGGTCGGCGTCAGGCCCATCGAGCAGGCCTCGGCGGCGGCAGGAAGCAGCAGCACCACGTCGGCGGCCTCGGCGAGGGTTGAGCGTGGGGCGCCAGTGATCGCGATCAGCGGTATCCCGAAACGCCGCGAGTAGGCGACGATGTCGGCCAGTTCGGCGCTGGTGCCCGAGTTCGACAGCGCCAGCACGACGTCGCCTGCCCCGACCATGCCGAGATCGCCGTGGCTCGCTTCGGCGGCGTGGACGAATTGCGCCGGGGTGCCGGTGGAGGCGAGCGTCGCCGCGATCTTGCGCGCGATGTGACCGCTCTTGCCGATGCCGGTGACGACGATGCGCCCGGCAGCGCCGGCACAAAGATCGAGCGCCGCGCCGAAGGTGCTGTCGAGCGCGCCGGCGAGCTGGCGCAGGCCCTCGATCTCGGCCTCAATGACCCGCCGGCCGACGGCGAGATCGTCGGCGAGCCTAACGTTCGGCTGATCGCCGCGCACCGCAGCAAGGCTGGCGAGAGTGTCGTCCATTAAAAAACCGGTAACCCCCTGTCGCGCATTCGCCGCCCCCAATGCGGCATCCCCAAGGCGTCGTCGCAGGCGAGCGAACGCGCTTTAATGTGCGAAGATGTCTTGCTCCGGCCATCCTTCGAGGTCAAGCAGCACGCGCGTCGGCAGAAAATCGAAAGCCGCGCGCGCGAGACCGGCGCGGCCTTCGCGCGCCAGCATCGCGTCGAGCTTGGCGCGCAGCGCGTGCAGGTGCAGCACATCGGTCGCCGCGTATTGCAGCTGCTGGTCGGTCAGCGTCGCGGCGCCCCAATCCGAGCTCTGCTGCTGCTTTGAAAGCTCGATATTCAGCAACTCCTTGCACAGGTCGCGCAGCCCATGCCGATCCGTGAAGGTGCGGGCCAGACGCGAGGCGATTTTGGTGCAGTAGACCGGCCCCGCCATCACCCCGAGGTAATGATAGATCATCGCCAGGTCGAAGCGGGCAAAATGGAACAGCTTGGTGATCGCCGGATCGGCCATCAGCGCCTTGAGGCGCGGCGCTTCGTAGCAGCCGGGTGCAAGCTGAACCAAATGCGCGTCGCCGTGGCCGCTCGAGAGCTGCACCAGGCACAGCCGATCGCGATGCGGGTTGAGGCCCATCGCCTCGGTATCAACCGCAACGGCGTCGCCCAGGTCCAAACCTTCGGGGAGATCGCCGCGGTGCAGATGATGCGTCATTGGCTATGGCCGCCGCGCGCTGGTGCCCAGGAGAAGACTCGAACTTCCACGACATTGCTGCCACAGGTACCTGAAACCTGCGCGTCTACCAATTCCGCCACCTGGGCAATTGCGCGGTCGGGCGGAGATAAGCCGGGCCCCCGGCGATGTCAACCGGATCGGGTATCGTCGCCGACGAGGCGGATCCCTTCGAGCCGCGCAGCCGCCGCCAGCGACGCATCGAGCGTCGCCAAATCGAGCCGTCTGCGCGCCGCCAACTCAAGATAGGCGGCATCGTAAACGGTCAACCGGTGCCTGCGCGCCAGGGTCGTGATACCCGCTTCGTCAGCCACGTTATCGATGGCGATGTCGAGCTGTGCCCATTCCCGCAACACGCGCACGGTATCGGCCTCGGAGATGATTCCCCGGCGCTCGTTGACGATCAGCACGTTTCTAACCTCAAACCACCACAAGCCAGGAGCGACTGCCGCTTCGTTTCCCAACCGCGCCCTCGCGAAAGTGGCGATTCGATTGGCTTGGCCGAGCGGCTGCGCCAACATCACGGACGCATCGACGACAAAGGCCATTAATATTTATGGCCCTCCTGGATAGAGGAGAGGATTTCGTCGACTGTGAGCCCGCGATTGCGAGCGCGGATTTCTTCACCAAGTTTATCGAGCTTATTCAGCGCATCCCGGTGTCGCTGCATCCGCGCATCGTTGTCGGGCGCAAGACGGGCAATGGGGCGGCCGTGGCGCAGGATCACGATCGTCCGGCCGCGCTCGACTTCGTCAAGAAGTTGGGAGAAATGCATCTTGGCGACGGAGGCCTGCACTTTGATCAGATCGCCGCGATCAAATGGAGCAATGTCCTCGGCAAAATCGCGACGACGACGAGAGATCACTTCTGTCACCCCGAATTGGTCGATTTGACCGGTCAATTTCCGCCCGGCGCGTTGAGTCAAGGCCGCCAGATCCCCATCACAATTGAGCCGGCTCCGCAGCGGGCGCATGATGCATGCAGGAGGCGCTCCATGAAGATCACCAAGCTCGAAACGCTGCATTGCGACGCCGGCTTGCGGGTCAACTCGTTCCTCAAGGTTTCCACCGACGAGGGCATTACCGGCTGGTCGGAATTCATGGAGGGCTACGGCGCGCAAGGCCTCGCAACGGTGATCGATAAGCTCGGCGCGCGGCTCGTCGGCCAGGACCCGCGGCCGGTCGAGCGCCACAGCAACTTCCTCTACGCCGCCACCCGCCAAGCGGCGGGCGGGCTCAACGCGCAGGCCATCGGGGCCATCGAGAATGCGCTGGTCGACATCAAGGCCAAAGCGCTGGGCGTGCCGGTCTACGAGCTGCTCGGCGGCCCGTTCCGCGACCGGATGCCGGTCTACTGGTCGCATTGCGGCACCTACCGCGCGCGCTATGCCGAGCGGATCAAGGAGTGGGCCGGGGTCGAGCCGGTGCGCACGCTCGGCGACGTGGTCGCGCTCGGCCGCGAGGTGCGCGAGAAGGGCTTCAAGGGCCTTAAGACCAATCTGATCCGTTTCGAGAAGGGGCGACACTGGTTGCACGGCCCGGGCACCGGCACCCAGCCGGGGTTCCCCGAGCTCAACGCCGACGCCGACATCGCCGCGGCCGCCTACGACCAGCTCGCGGCGTTCCGCGAGGGCGCCGGCAAGGGCGTCGGGCTGCACCTCGACACCAATTTCAACTACAAGATCGACGGCTATGTGCGGTTAGCGCGGGCGCTGGAGCCGCTCGACCTGGTCTGGCTGGAGATCGACCTTTACGACCCGCCGGGTCTCGCGCGCATCCGCAATTCGGCACGCACCCCTATCGCCTCGCTCGAGTCGATCTACGGCAGGCGGCAGTTCCGCCCGTATTTCGAGGCGCAGTCGGTCGATTATGCGATCATCGACGTCGCTTGGAACGGCATCCTCGAATCGGTGAAGATCGCCAACATGGCGGATTCGTTCGAAGTCAACTGCGCGCCGCACAACTTCAACGGCCATCTCGGCTCGCTGATCAGCGCGCATTTCTGCGCCGCAATCCCGAACTTCAAGGTCATGGAGATCGACATCGACGACGTGACATGGAAGGACGACATCGTCACCGTCCCGCCGGTCATCGACAACGGCGATCTCTTACTGCCCACCGGCCCCGGCTGGGGCGCTGAGGTCAATGAGGAATTCGTCCGCGCGCACCCGCCGAAGCGGTAAGCTTTTTTTGGCGTCCCCGTCCCGGTGTAGGCCGGGACCCATTTGTCAGTCCGCATCTTGCCTTAGTTCAACAAGGTCCCGTTCAACAGGGTCCGAGCAACATGTGAGAATGCTGGACTCGACCGACCGGCGGGTCCCGGCCTTCGCCGGGATGACAACAATCCAAGGAGGAAAACATGGCACGCATCAAACATATCGCGCTGGTGACCGACGATCCCGTGAAGACCGCGGAGTTCTACAAGCAGCATTTCGGGCTGACCGAGCTCTACCGCCGGCCGAGCAAGACCGGCGAGAACGGCGTCTGGCTCAGCGACGGCTACATCTATTTCGCGGTCCTCAAATACGGCGATGCCGACGCGCCGAAGCTCGGGCCGGGGCAGACTTCCGAGCTGCGCGGCATCCATCATATCGGCTTCCAGGTCGACGACCTCGACGCGACGGCCAAGGAGCTCCAGGCAGCGGGCGTCAAGAAGGTGCCGATGGCGATGCACGGCCACGATCACGCCGAGCGCGAGGCGACCCCAATGCAAGCGGCGAGCGGCGGCGCGCTCAACCTCAAATATCTCGGCCCCGACGCGGTGCATTTCGACGTTCGCCAGAAGGGCTGGGACGAGGCGATCAGCGTCGGTATGCCGCGCTTCGAACTGACCCCGGTCAAGGACGCGGCGGAATAGCGGCCTCTTGCCTCTCTCCCGCGTGCGCGAGAGGGTGGACAGCAGCGAGACTGCGGCCCGGTGAAGGGGCGGCGGCGCACCAGGCCCCACCCTCACCCGCCTTCGGGCGTCACCCTCAGGCGCCCTCTCCCGCGCGCGGGAGAGGGGAAGGCGTTGCAGCCCTCCCGAAGAAGGCGCACGCTGGCGCAAAGGCGTCCGCGGGAGGAGCAGCAATGAGCGACAACACGGCCGATTTCAACTTTCTGCAGGGCGTCAAGGTCGTCGATTTCACCCAGTTCGAGGCGGGCACGACCTGCACCGAGGTGCTTGCCTGGTTCGGCGCCGAGGTGGTCAAGATCGAGAACCCCGGCCGCGGCGATCCGGGCCGGCGGCTGCGTCCCGGCAAGCCCGACGACGACCCCTGGTATTTCTACCAGTTCAACGTCAACAAGAAGTCGATCGCCATCAATCTCAAGGACCCAAAGGGCCTGCAGATCGTCAAGGACATGATCCGCCAGGCCGACATCGTCGCCGAGAACATGGCGCCGGGAACGATCGACCGGCTCGGCCTCTCGTACGACGAGGTCAAGAAGATCAACCCGCGGATCATCTATTGCCAGGTCAAGGGCTTCGCGTCGGGCAGCCCGCACGAGCGCGGCCTCGCGTTCGACATGATCGCGCAGGCCGCCGGCGGGCCGATCAGTGTCACCGGCGAGCCCGATCGCCCGCCGGTCAAGCCGGGCCTGAGTTTTGGCGATACCGGCACCGGCATGCTGATGGCGGCGACGATCCTTGGCGCGCTGCACGAGCGCCACCGCACCGGCGTCGGCCGGCGGCTCGAAGTCGCGGTGAAGGACGCGATGATCCACTACATGCGCACCTGTTTTGCGACGATGGCGCGCACCGGCAAGCCGGCGCAGCGCCGCGGCGCCAAGCCGAGCGCCGGCAACAACGCCCCCGCCGGGCTCTATCCGTGCAAGGGCGGCGGGCCGAACGACTACCTCTACATCACGACGAGCCGCGCCAATCCCGAGCATTTCAGCCGGCTGATGAAGTTGATCGGCCGCGAGGAACTGGTCGAGGACCCGCGCTTCGCGACCGGCGACGCCCGCGTCAAGAACAACCTCGAACTCGACGCGATCATCAATGAGTGGACCCGCCAGCACGACAAGCGCGAAGTCATGGAAAAGCTGATCGCGGTCGGCGTTCCGGCCGGAGCGGTGTTCGACACGATGGAGCTGCAAAACGAGCCGAGCTTTGAGGAACGCGGCTTTATGCAGACCGTGCAGCACCACAACGGCAGCTACAAGATGGCCAGCTGGCCGGTCCGGGTCGACGGCAAGAGCGTCAAGGTCAAGGGCTCGCCCGCGCTCGGGCAGGACACCGCCGAGGTGCTGCAGCATTGGCTCGGCATCGATGCGGCGCGGCTGGCGGCGCTGAAGGCCGAAGGCGTCCTCTAGCCCGGTTGCGGCGGTGTCGGAACTTTCGCCTCTCTCCGGTTGTTGTTC
>JAFAWI010000127.1 GCA_019241915.1 Alphaproteobacteria bacterium | reverse complement strand
GTCGTCGTCGCGCTGTCATACTTGATCGATCCCGATACGCCGAAGAATGACGGCACCTTTCGCCCGCTCACAATCATCGCGAAGCCGGGCACGGTGGTCTGGGCGAACCCCGGCGCGCCGGTGACGCTTGCCACAAACCACTGCGCGCAAGAGATCCTCGAAGCGATCATCAAGGCGCTGGCGCCAGCCTGCCCCGACCGCGCAATGGCCGGCTGGGGCCGGCGCTTTCGCATCGCAATTCAAAGGTAAGGACCCCCGCACCAATACCTCTACCAATGCCCCTGGGGGCAAGCCGTTCATCTGGCATTTCTTCCAGGCGCGGCCGGGCGGCGGCGCCTCGCCGGCCGGCGATGGCTGGCCCGGCGCCGGCGAATGGCAGGCCGCGGGCGGGATCAAATTCGGCAGTCTCGAAGTCACCGAAGTACGCTTCCCGCTGTTCTTTCGCCGCCACGAGTTCCGCCCCGATTCCGGCGGCGCCGGCAAATTCCGCGGCGGCCCCGGCGGGGTCGCTGAGATCGTTGTCGAGACGGCGGAGCCGGCGGTCGGCAACACCGCCGGCGACGGCGTGCGCTACGGTGCCTGCGGGATTCTCGGCGGCAGCGACGGCACCCCTCATCGCTATATGCTCTACTCCGAAGGCCAGCCGCCGCGCGCAATCAAGACCAAGGAAGTCGGCCTCGTGATCCACCCCAACGACGTGCTGGTGCTCGAATCCGGTGGCGGTGGGGGATGGGGCGACCCCGGTGGACGTGAGGCAGCGGCGGCCCAGCGCGACCTAAAAAACGGCTTCGTGACGTGCGCCGGGCAAGTCCCTCACCCTCCGGCTTCGCGGGTCCGTCCCTCTCCCCGCGATGCGGGGAGAGGGCCGGGGTGAGGGACGATCGCGATGTATCGGATCGGCATTGATGTCGGCGGGACGTTCACCGATCTCGTTGCGGTCGACGATGTCGGCCGGACGACCCTGGCAAAGGTCCCTTCGACCCCTGCCGATCCCTCGGTGGGTGCGCTCGACGGGTTGCGGCTGCTCGCGGATACGCTCGGGCTCACGCTCGCCGCATTGCTGGCGCAAACCGAGCGGATCGTCCACGGTACGACCGTGGCAACCAACGCGCTGCTGGAGCACAAGGGCGCGAAGGTCGGGCTGCTGACGACCGAAGGCCACCGCGATGTCATCGAGATGCGCGAAGGGCTGAAGGATGACCGCTACAATCTGCGCATGCCGCCCCCCGAGCCGCTGGTGCCGCGGCATTTGCGGCGGGGCGTGCGCGAGCGCGTGCGGGCCGACGGGCGGGTCGAGGTGGCGCTCGATCCGGCTTCGCTCGACGCGGCGATCGCCGAGTTGCAGCGGGCCGGGGTTGAGGCGGTGGCCGTGTGCTATCTGCATGCTTGGCGCGATCCGGCACATGAGCGGGCGACGGCGGCGCGGCTCGCCGCGGCGCTGCCCGGCGTCTATGTCTCGCTGTCGTCCGATGTGCTGCCGCAGATCAAGGAGTTCGAGCGGGTCTCGACGACGATCGTCAATGCCTATCTGGGGCCGGTGCTGTCGCGGTACCTCGCGCGGCTCGAGGTGCGGCTCGGCGAAGCGGGCTATTGCGGGCCGACCCTGATCATTCAATCGCATGGCGGGGTCGCACCGATCGCCGAGGCGGGAAGGCTGGCGGCAGGCAGCGTTCTGTCCGGCCCGGCCGGCGGTGTTGCCGGCAGCGTGCATGCCGCGCGGCTGATCGGTGAGCGCGACCTGATCCCGTTCGACATGGGCGGCACCAGCACCGATATCTGCCTTGTCACCGATGGCGCGGCAGCGCTGGTCGCCGACCGCAAGATCGGCGGCCACCGGATTGCGCTCAGCAGCCTCGACATCGCCAGCATTGGCGCCGGCGGCGGCTCGATTGCGCGGGTCGATGCCGGCGGCATCCTGCATGTCGGCCCGCAGAGCGCCGGCGCCGCACCCGGCCCCGCAGCCTACGGCCAGGGCGGGACCGCAGCGACGGTCACCGATGCAAACCTGGTGCTCGGCTACCTCGATCCGGCCCGATTTCTCGGCGGCGCGCGGAAGCTCGACCGATCGGCGGCGGAACGGGCGATCGATCTGGTGGCCGACCGGCTCGGGGTCGGGCGGCTGCAGGCCGCGGCCGGCATCCACCGCATCGTCAATACCAACATGGCCGAAGGCGTGCGGCTGGTGTCGGTGCGGCGCGGCGTCGATCCGCGGCGCTTCGCACTGTTCGCGTTCGGCGGCGCGGCCGGGCTACACGCCACGGATATTGCCCGGCAGCTGGGTCTGGCAAAGGTCCTGGTGCCGCGTGTCGCCGCGGTGCTGTCAGCGTGGGGGATGCTGGCGACCGATCTTCGCTTCGAAGTCTCGCGCAGCCATGTCGGCGATGCCCGCGCGCTCGACGGCGCCACGGTCAAGGGGCTGTTCGACGAGATGGAGCAGGAGGGGATGACGCGGCTGCGGCAGTGTTTCGACGGGTCCGCACGGACCAGTCGATCGGCCGAGATGCGGTACGGCGAACAGGTCTTCGAAATCGCCGTGCCGCTCGATGATGTCGATTGGCGGGTGGACAACCCGCTGCCGCAGATCGTGGAGCGGTTCCACCGCCGGCACGAAACGCTCTACACCTACGCGCTTCCGGAGCAGGAAAGCGTGCTGGTGAACGCGCGGGTCAGCGTGAGGGGTGTGCTCGACGAACTGCCGCGCGAGCCGCCGCTGGCCGCCGCACCGCCGGCGGCGCCGCTCGCCGAGCGAGCCATCTACCTCGACGGCGGCTGGGTCGCGGTGCCGGTTTTCGACTTCGGGAGGCTCACTCCGGGGCAAACCATCGCGGGCCCGGCGATTGTCGAATCGGCAATGACCACGGTGCTGCTGCGGCGCGGCGACGGGGCACAGGTGACGCCGTTCGGTTGGCTGGACGTCGCGCTGCCGGTCGCGGCGAAAATGTAAGGCGAAGCTTGGTCATCTTCCCCTGCTCTTTGCAAACTGCCGGTAACGGGATTAACTAACCATGCGGTTCGTAGGCGCCGAAGGGACGCAACCGGCGATGGCAAGGACGCTCGGCACTATTTTCGCGGTCGTTTTGATCTTGGTGATGGCTTATCCCTTCGCCCGCGACGCCTATCACCGCTATCAGGTCGCGCGCCGCCTCGATCCGCTGATGAGCGACAGCGACCGCGCCGCGTTTCGTGTGTGGAGTGGCGACGCTGCCTCGTTTGGCCGCAGCCTCTACGAACGCTGCGAGCTGACCAATGGCGTCAATGCGCCGGCTTGCGAGCCGTATCGGCGGGCGATCGAATAGCCTGTTCCTGCGCCCGCAGCGCCGTGGTCACGTTGAGCGCATCGCGCAGCGCCGCAGGGTCGTGCGTGCGGATAAAATCGGCCCCATTCTGTGCCGCGTAAATCTCCGCTGCCAGCGTCGCGGCACCGCGCTCGTCCGGCCGCTCTCGGCCGGTGACAGCCGCGAGAAAAGATTTTCGCGACACCGACACCAGAACGGGCAAGGCAAACCGGCGCTTGAGGCGGCCGAGCTCAGCCAGCACGCGGAATGACGCCGCGGCATCGCTGCTGAGGAAGAAACCCATGCCGGGGTCGAGGATCAGTCGGTCGCGCGCCACGCCGCCACCCTCGAGCGCGGCGATGCGAGCGGCGAAAAATGCCTCGATCCGCGACCAAATTTGATCCGGCGGCACCGCCATTCTCTCCGCCCGGCCTTGCCCTTGTACAGCGTGCATCACGACAAGCCGGCAACGCGCTGCGGCGAGCTCAGGATAGAGCGAGGGGTCCGGAAAGCCCTGAATGTCGTTGAGAAAGGCAACCCCACGGCGCAACGCAAAACGCTGCGTTTGCAGCGCGAAAGTGTCGACCGAGACGGCAATGCCGCCATCGTGCAGGGCGGCAATCACCGGTGCGAGACGACGAATTTCCTCCTCTGCCGCGACCGGCTTCGCCGCAATGTTGCTGGCGGCAGCGCCAAGCTCGACGATGTCGGCGCCGCCCGCGGCCAAAGCGCGTGCGGCGGCGATCGCCGCTGCGGGATCGAGAAGGCGGCCGCCGTCGGAAAACGAATCCTCGGTGAGGTTGACGATGCCGAAGAGCTGCGGCCGGGTCATTGCGGACGATGCCTTTCGAGAATCGCACCGACGCTGTCGGCTTCGGCGAACACATCGAGCTTCTCGACCGTGATCCTGACGTGATCGACCCGAGGGTCGGCAAAACTGGCGGCGGCGATGAGCTCGGCGAACCCCTCGCAGAGATCGATATGGCCGCTGCCGGCGATCGTGCGGATTGCAGCAACCACCTTTTCGTAATTGATGACGCGCCGCCGGTTCTCGCCGGGAAACGGGGTTCCGAGGGCTGCCGTGAGCTCGACCGACACCCGCACCCGCTGCAGCGTATCCTGCTCCTCGGGCCGAATGCCGATGCTGCAAGGGACGATAAGGCCGCGCACGATGACGGTATAGCGCTCCGCCTGCCGGGAACGGTGCTTCATCGTCCGGAGGATGCCGACCCGGACGACGCGCGGCAACGGGCCAAAATCGGTCGGGCTCGTGCTATGGTGCCGGGTATCGACTGGGGATGCGGCAAAAGCGGGGGGCAGACCATGTGGCGGGAGTTCCGCGATTTCGCAATCCGCGGCAATGTCGTCGACCTCGCGGTTGGCCTGATCATCGGCGCCGCATTCACCACGATTGTCAATTCGCTGGTCAACGACATCCTGATGCCGCCGATCGGGCTGGTGTTGGGCGGCATCGACTTCAGCAACTTCTTCGTCACGCTGAAGGGGAGCGGCGCCTATCCGACAGTCGAGGCCGCCAAGGCAGCGGGCGCGGTCACGCTCAATTACGGCCTGTTCATCAATGCCCTTATCAAGTTCGTGATCGTCGCCTTTGCCGTGTTCATCCTGGTCAAGCAGATCAACCGGCTCAAACTCGATCTCGGCCCGACTCCCGCCGGCCCGACAAAGACCGAGCAGCTGTTGACCGAAATCCGCGATCTGTTGAAAGGGCAGCCGGCTACGCCGCCGGCGGCCGCGTGAGCAAGCGCGGATCGCGCAGCGACAGGTCCTGGCCCGGCACCGGTGCGGCGATCGCCGCCTCTATGCTCGGCTTGCCGTCCCATTGCGCCGGCGGCCTCGCCCTGCCGTCGCTGCCGATCTGATCGATGCCCCAGTAGATTTCGAGCCGGTGGTTGTCCGGATCACGGAATTCCACCGCAATCTGACATCCCGCGCGCCGCCGCCCGGCAAAGTCGATCGGCACCTGGTGGCGCTGGAGATGGTCGCGGGCGCGGATCACATCATCGAGGCTGGGCACTTCGAACGCGATATGGTTGAGCTCGATATTGCCGGCGGGGGCCGCCATCGAGCCGACCAGGGCGATGCCGTGATGGTCGGCGTTGCAACGCATGAAAACCATGCCGCCGGGCACCATCTCGTCGGGATAGACATCGGAGATTTGAAAGCCGAGGATCTGGGTATAGAACTCGGCCGAGCGGGCGACGTCCCGCACGTTGATGACGATATGGCCGATCTTGCCGATCTGGAACGGCAGGCCTTGCGGCCGCGCGAGCCGCTTCACGCTCTCCGCATCGAACATCGCCCGCTCCCGCCGCCTGGCCCTATGCCGGCACCGCGTTCTCGGCGGCAATGCGATCGAGCTTCGCCGCCATGATGAAGTCGTTCTCGTGCAGTCCTTTGATCTTGTTTGTACGCAGCGAAATCGTCGCGTAGCCCCAGCCGAAGCCGATATTGGGATGATGGCTTTCGGTTTCGGCGAGCGCCGCGGCGCGCTCGACAAAT
Organism: Alphaproteobacteria bacterium; assembly: GCA_019241915.1. Classification (GTDB taxonomy): domain Bacteria; phylum Pseudomonadota; class Alphaproteobacteria; order ATCC43930; family CGMCC-115725; genus DATARH01. The sequence goes on along the minus strand of JAFAWI010000127.1, from coordinate 4,391 downwards.
GCGAAAGCCTCTCGGAAGTTCTTGAAGCGATAGGTCCGCTCGATCCGGGTCGCGCTCTCCAGCAGCGCCCAATCGGGCGCCTGCTCACGATAATTCTCCGCTTCGTCGCGCGTCAGCGGCGGAATTCCGCCGCGGCAGGGCGTACAAGCCTTCTCGGCGAGGGAAGCCATTGCGTCACCTCATCGTGGTTCGCCGGGGCCGCCTCGCGTTGGACGCCGCCACCGAAACAGTGCCACATTGCGCCCGCATTGTAACGCCGGCGCCAGCCGCCGGCAGGCGGCTCACGAAGGTTGGCTAATGCGACAACGTCGGACCCTGCGGTTTTGTGCCGTGCTCGCCGGCATTCTTTGGGGCGCCGCCGCCTCGGCAGCGCCCGTCGAGCGGTGGCAGGCGGTGCTCGTCGCGGGAGACACGGCACAGCCGGTCTTCGACAACGCCGTGAAAGCGATGGCCCTATGGCTGACGCAGCGCGGCGTGGCAGCCGCCGACATCCATCGGCTCAGTGCCAGCGCTCGTTCGTCCGACCCGCGGAGCGAGTCCGCGACGCTCGATGCCGTTCTCGGCCGCATCGCCGCCCTCCGCGGCCAGCCCGGAGACGGCTGCTTTGTCTTCATCACTTCGCACGGCGGGCACAATCTGGGCGTTTATCTGTCGCGCCGCGACGAGATGCTACAGCCGGCCGCGCTGGCGCGAGCACTGTCGGCCGGCTGCGGCACGGTGCCGACCGTCGTCATCATTTCGGCGTGCTACAGCGGGCTGTTCGCCCGCGGCGCGATGCCGGCACCGAACCGCATCATCCTGACCGCCGCGCGCATCGACCGACCGTCTTTCGGCTGCGCCGCGGAACGGACGTATACAGTCTACGATTCCTGCCTTCTCGGCGGATTGCCTCACGCGGCGACTTGGCGGGCGCTGTTTGGCGAAACCAAGGCTTGCGTGCGCAGCCGCGAACAGGAACTGGCCGCGCTGCCTTCCTATCCGCAAGCATCGTTCGGGGCTGCGGTGCGCAATCTGGCACTGCAGTTCTAGATGCGCAGGTGCGCGTGCGGCGTTCTTCGCCCGGCGGTGGATGGGCCGGTCAGGGGCGGAACGACATGTCCCGCGCCTGCCGGCCCGCCGTCACCAAAACATGTGCGACTATTTCATCAGCTGCGCGCGGACCTCACCGCCGCCCGCCTTCTCCGTGTGGACGTTGACGTAGCACTTGCCGGCTTCCAGATCGGCGATCTGGGCATCGGTCATCGTCGCGCTGCCGGAGATCGGGCTGTCCGGCTTGGGAAACGGTACGGCGACGCCCGCGTTGGCTCCCGCTGCGGCACCGCAATGGATGTGGGCAGCCTTCGCCGGACCGCTGAGCCCGTTATACGTCACATTGTAGGTGATCTGCTTGGTTGCGGTGTCCAGCGTCACGGTCGCGGTGCCCGCGCCGGAACCGGCGACCGGAGGCACCTCCGAACCGCCGCTCAACGTGCCTTTGAACGTCTCCGTCGCCGCTTGGCTGAAGCCCCAGCTCAGCGCGGTGGCCAATACCGCCGCCGCCGCCAATGTCGTCTTGCGCATCGCTTGCCTCCCGTTAAGGTGCGAGACGTACAGGCTAACCAATCGAGATGCCGACACGAAGGCGAATTTATTACGTCGATGAATAGCCGCCTTCACACCCGCGTGACTGGGCCGTTGGCCGGCCGCCGGGAGGACCGGCCGCACCTATCGACACGCCGCTCCTCATGCTGAACGATCTGCGGATCGAGAATGCCGCCGGCGAGCCGGTCGACGGGCCGGCAGTGTCTTATGCCGCCTACGCTGCGTATGCGATCGCCGCGCTGACGGCCGCCCGGCTGCTGTGGCTCGCCGTGCAAACCGCCGGCCTATATCCGGACGAGGCGCAATACTGGCTTTGGTCGCGCCACCTCGCGTTCGGCTACTATTCGAAACCGCCGCTGGTCGCCTGGACGATCGCCCTGACCACGAGCCTTGCCGGCAACAGCGAGTTCGGCGTGCGGCTCGCGGCGCCGCTGTTGCACGCGACAGCGGCCGCCTTTGTCTATGCGCTGGCCGCCCGGCTCTACGACCGGCGAGTCGGCTGCTGGGCCGCCCTCGCCTATGCGACGCTGCCCGGCGTTTCGCTCTCGGCCTATGTGATCTCGACCGACGCGGTGCTGCTGCCCTGCTGGGCGGCGGCGCTGTACGCCTTTGTCCGCGCCCGCGACGGGGGCGGCGCGCGATGGTGGGTGGCGACCGGCGCCGCGGTCGGTATTGGCCTACTCGGCAAGTATGCGATGGCTTACTGGGCGATTTCCGCTGTCGGCTTTACCGCCTTGTACCGGAAAGAGCGTCGACATCTTCCGGGAGTAGGCCTGGCTCTCGCGGTAGCGGCGCTGTTCTGCCTGCCAAACCTGTGGTGGAATTATCGCCACGGCTTCGCCACCTACCTGCACGTCCGCGACAACGCCGGGCTGCACGGGTCGTTGTTCCACCCGATCGCCCTCGTCGAGTTCGTCGTCTCGCAGCTCGGCGTGTTCGGCCCGTTCTTTTTTGTTGCCGCCGCTGCGCTCTGTGTCGCCCCGGCGCGGTTCGCCGGCCGCAACGGGCCATTCCTCGCCGCTTTTACATGGCCGGCGCTGGCAATTGTCTCGGTGGAAAGCTTGCTGTCGCGCGCCCAGCCTAATTGGGCGGCGACCGCTTACGTCTCTGCCGTGGTCTTGCTGACCACAGCCGCGCTGCGGCATGGCTGGCGGTGGGCGCTGGCCGGTTCGATCGCGCTGCATGTCGCCGTTGCGGCGATCCTGTTCGCCGGCAGCGAGACAATCGTTGCCACGCGTCTTGCGGTGCCGGCCAAGCTCGACCCGCTGCACCGGCTGCGCGGCTGGCAGGCGCTTGGGGCCGGGGTGGGGGCCGCACTCGCGCAGCACCCGGACTTGCGGCTGATGGCGGACGACCGGGAAACGCTGGCCGCGCTCGTCTACTATGTGCGGCCCCATCCGTTCGATGCGGTCGCGTGGGACCCGATCCCCGGCATCAGCAACCAATGGGATCTCGACAACAACCTGCACCGGCACGGCGGCGAAAGCTTTCTCGCGGTGACGATCCACGGGCTTGAGGATTACATGCGCCGCGATTTTGCCTCGTTCGACCGGCTGGAAACGATCGACATCGCCAGCGGCCCCGGGGGCGGGCGCCGATATACCCTCTACATCGCCCGCGACTACCGCGGCGGTTGATGCAAGCGATCCGCGCCTAAGCCGCGGGCGCTACCGGCCGGGCGCAAAGGTCGCGGACCGCACTATAACGCAGCGATGTCTCGACCGTACCGCCACCGAGCCGGTGCAGCCGGAACACCTTGTTCTTCTGCTCCGGGCCGGCGAGATGAAGCACGCCGAGCGGCTCGTGCGGTGCGTAGGGCTCGACAAACAACCGTCGCACCGGATCGAACGCCGGTGCAGCATCCCCCACTGCCCAGTTGCAATAAGCAGGAAGAAAATTCGCCGCCAGCCCCTCACCGAAGATCGCGTAGTTGAGAGCAATCTGCTCGGCAAAGAAAAACCGGGTGCGCTGCAGCACCCGCGTCATGACCTGCGCCCAGGCCTGCCAATGCGGCGCCTCGGCGTGCAGCGCAAAGACGCCGCAATTGGCGATCGGGTTGCGGCCGAGCCGGTCGGCGATCCGCCAACCGAACGCCTCGCGATAGCATTTCCACGACAGCGTCAGGCCAAACAGCTTGGCGCGCTTGTAGTGACGCTTATAGGCACGATCGATTTCGAGCGCGATGGCGATCCGGTCGCCGCCGGCAGCGGCACAGTACATCTCGACCGTGCGCCATTCCTGCAGCCAGGCATCGGCGTCGATCCAAAAATACAGGTCGTAGCCTGGAAAATGGCGCGGCAGAAAGGGCCGCGCCACCTGCGCCTTGAATGTGTTCGGCATGCGGTCCCGGCCGGGAAACTGCACATCCCAATCGGGCGCGACCACGGTGACGGCTTCCCCGGCGAGCCAGTGGCGCTGCTCCGTCTCCAGGCCAAGATCGAGCACGCCGATAGCCACCGCCGGCGAGAGTGCGCGCACCGACGAAACAGTGTCGCGCAGCAGCGGGAAATAGCCCCGGTCCGCCCCGCTGACAATGATGAGGCTGCGCGCCGTCTCGCCTGCGCCCGCGCACCCAGTCACGGCAACAGGCGATAGCCGCCCGGCTCCGTCACCAGGATTTCGGCGTTTGCGGGGTCGCGCTCAATTTTTTGCCGCAGGCGATAGACATGCGTCTCGAGCGTGTGCGTGGTGACCGCGGCATTGTAGCCCCACACCTCGCCGAGCAGTGTGGCGCGTCCGATGGCGCGGTCGCCGGCGTGATAAAGATAGCGCAGAATGGCCGTTTCCTTCTCGGTTAGCCGGACCTTCTT
>JAFAWI010000695.1 GCA_019241915.1 Alphaproteobacteria bacterium | reverse complement strand
ATGGGGGCGCGGCGCCTTATCGGCGAATACATCGCGACGCCGAAGAACGGCATGGTCAAAGACCACTACGCGAACCTCGGCTTCTGCAAGGCCGGCAGCGACGGCAAGACGATGCGCTACACGCTCGACCTTGCCGGCTTCACGCCGTGCGAAACATTTGTCGCCATCGACGAAGAGGGAGCTCGATGACCGAGCCCGAAGTTTACCAGGCGCTGACCACGATCTTTCGCGACGTCTTCCTGTCGGACGATCTCGACCTGAAGCCCGAGCTGAGCGCCAAGGACGTGCCCGAATGGGATTCGTTCAAGCAGATCGAGATCATCATCGCCGCCGAGGAGCGGTTTGGTATCAAGTTCCGTACCCGCGAGCTCGACAGCCTCAACAATGTCGGCGATCTGGCGCGGCTGATCGCGGCAAAGACATAGGCGGATCGTCATGCGGCTGACCAAGCCGGTCGATTGGGTGTCGGAGACGAAGTTTGTCGTCGACGGGCTGGAGTTCCGCAGCGACCTCGATTCGTATACCGAGCAGACGACGCCGACGAGCGTGGTAATCCTCAAGGAATCGCGCTTGCTGCGCGAGTACCTCGATTTTCTGGCGGCACACGATATCGCCAACGTTTTCGAGTTCGGGGTGTGGCAGGGCGGCAGCCCGCTGTTCTATGCGCTGGCGACCGACGCGCGCAAAATCGTGGCGATCGACCACCTGCACAAGGGGCCGCGGCCGCCGGAAGCGGACCACGACGACGTCCTCGCGCGCGCCTACAAAAACCCGGCGCTCGACGAGATCATCGAGCAGCGCGGCATAGCTGACCGGGTAAAGCTCCATTTCAGCGTGTCGCAGGACGACCGCAAGGCCGTCAGCGGGATCATCGACCACGAATTCGGCGATGCGGCGCTCGACCTGGTGATCGACGACGCCTCGCACTATTACGCGCACAGCCGCACCAGTTTCGAGACCGCGTTCCCGCGCCTGCGCGAGGGCGGGCTCTATATCATCGAGGACTGGCAGTGGGCGCACAGCCCGCATTACCAGAGCGGCGGCACCTTTGAGGGCCGGCCGGCGCTGACCAACCTGGTCTTCGAGCTGCTGGTGGCCTACGGCAGCCATCCGGACCTGTTCTGGAACATGGTGGTGCGCGACTGGTTCGTCGCCGTGCAGAAAGGCTCCAAGCCGCTGGCGGGCGACTTCAAGCTCGACGATCTGCTGCGCATGCGCGGCAAGCAGCTGACGTTGATCTGATCCGGCCGCGTCAGACCCTGCCCACCGCCGCGGTCAGTGCGGCGAAGCCCGCTGCGAAACCATCGGGGGCGTACGCGGCGAGGGAAGCGGCGCGGATCGCCGCAGCGTCGTAATCGGCTGCGCGGCGCCGCATCTCGTCGAGCGCCGCGGCCAGCGCGGCGCGATCGCCGACCGGCACCAGCAGTCCGTTGCCGGCCTCGACAAGATGGTCGGGGCCGCCGCTCGCGGTGACGACCACCGGACGGCCGCAGGCCAGCGCCTCGATCACGACGACGCCAAACGTCTCGACCTCGCTCGCCAGCACGAAGGCATGCGCGGTGGCGAGCGCGTCGCGCACCCCCTCTGCGGTCAGCGTCCCGGTGAACTCCACCTGGCCGGCAATTCCAGTTTCGCGGCACATCTGCTCGAGCCGGCCCCGCAGCGGCCCGTCGCCGACCAGCCGCAGCCGTGTACTGCGGTCGCCGCGAAACCGCTCGGCGAACGCCTGAAGCAGCAGGACATGGCCCTTCTCGGGCGTCATGCGCGCGGCGGTGACGAAGACGAACGGCGCTGCCGGCGGGTGCGCCGCCGCCGCTGTTTCGAGGAACGCCGTGCCCAGCGGATTGGCCAGACAGCACCATTGCGAGCCGGGATAAAGCCGCGTCAGCAGCGCGGCAAGATGCGGGCTGGGCGCGATGCAGAGCGCCGCGCCGCGCACCACCCGGCCCGCCAACCGGTGCTCCCAACGGCGCATGCTGCCCTGGGCGAACGCGGTGCTGTGCTCGGTCAGGACATAGGGGACGCCATAGCGGCGCTTGATCGCCAGCGCCACGACGCCGGCATTGAGCGCGGCATGCGCGTGCACCAGCTCGGGCCGGCCCTCGCCCCGGCAATAAACCCCGAACAGCTTCAGCCCGCACAGGGCCATTCCGGCGGCGTTGCGATAGGGAAGGCGCGGCGCCAGCAGCAACATCTCGCGGCGCCAGGTCGGCACGCCATCGTCCGCGACCCGCGTCGCGCCGCGCCGGATGGCGGCGCCGCGCCGGCCGATATCGCGCAATGTGTAGATGTCGGGCGTCAGGACCGCGACATGGTGTCCGGCCGCCTGCAGTGCCAGCGCTTGGTCGCGAAAGTAGCCGCCGCCCGAGCCGCGGGCGGTTTTGTACCATGACGGGATCGCGACGATGTGGCGCGACGCGGCGGCCGTCCGGCAGGGCGTGTCCGCCGCCGCCTCCCGGCCGGCGCCGACGGCCGCACCGGCAGCGAATTTGGCTTGCCTGCTCAGAACCGTGCCCCGATCATGGCCGCATCTTGGCGACATACCTGTTTCGATGCTGATCCTCAGTCTCAATCACGGTTCTCACGATTCCGCTGCAGCGCTGTTCGACGATTACACCCTCCTCGCGGCGGTCAGCGAAGAGCGGCTGAACCGCGTCAAATGTTCCGGCGGTTTTCCCGAGCAAGCCGTCGCCGAAGTGCTGCGGCTGGGCGGGGTCGAGGCCGGCGACGTCGACGTGCTGGTGATCACCCGCAACTTCTTTCTGCGGCGGTATCTCACCCATTGGAAACC
>JAFAWI010000624.1 GCA_019241915.1 Alphaproteobacteria bacterium | reverse complement strand
GGAGAACGCTGCGGCCGTTGTGGCGGCGGCCGGCGGGTCGACCAATTCGGGGCTGCATCTGCCGGCCATCGCCAACGAATGCGGCATCGATTTCGACCTGCACGAAGTCGGCAAGATCTACGCGCGCACGCCGTATATCGGCAACCTCAAGCCGGGCGGCGAATACGTGATGAAGGATCTCTACGATATCGGCGGGGTGCCGGTGCTGATGAAGGCGCTGCTCGAGGGCGGCTACCTGCACGGCGACTGCATCACCGTGACCGGCAAGACCATCGCCGAGAACCTCAAGAATGTACGGTTTCCGTCGGGGCAGAACGTGGTGCGGCCGACCTCGAACCCGTTCTCGCCGACCGGCGGCGTGGTGGTGCTCAAGGGCAACCTCGCGCCGCAGGGGGCGATCGTCAAGGTCGCCGGGATGGCGCGGCTCCAATTCACCGGCCCGGCGCGCTGTTTCGACTGCGAGGAGGATGCGTTCCAGGCGGTGACCAGCCGCACCTACAAGGAAGGCGACGTCATCGTCATCCGCTATGAGGGGCCGAAAGGCGGCCCGGGCATGCGCGAGATGCTGCAGACCACGGGCGCGCTGGTCGGCCAGGGCATGGGCGAGAAGGTCGCGCTGATCACCGACGGCCGCTTTTCGGGCGCGAGCCACGGGTTCTGCATCGGTCATGTCGGGCCGGAAGCGGCAGTCGGCGGGCCGATCGGGCTGCTCAAGGACGGCGACACGATCACGATCGACGCGGTCAAGGGCACGATTGACGTCGCGCTATCCGATGCCGCGCTGGCCTCGCGCAGGGCGGCGTGGACGGCGCGGCGGCACGATTACCAGTCCGGCACCTTGTGGAAATATGCGCAGACCGTCGGCGACGCCGAGAAAGGCGCGGTCACCCACCCCGGCGGGCGAGCCGAAACGCACGTCTACGCGGACATTTAGGGTGGATTGGGCCTGATGCGTCCTTCGCGGCTCCGCTGCGCGGGGCACCTCAGGATGAGGGAATTGGAGAGCCCTTCGGTGACCTCCTCATCCTGAGGTGTGAGCGACGCGAGCCTTGGAAGGATGCGTTGCCTGGCGGGCCCTGTGAAAGCAATTGACGGCGCGGTGTGCAGCCCGCACGTGACATGGGGATGGAGTTCCCCGAAACCGCCCGAAAGGGCTGATGACTCCTACCGGATCGGCGGTGGGAGTGTGTCTCGTGACCCGCCGCCCCGGCGGGTTTTTTGTTGCGGGAGTTGTGGCCAGGATGATCTCCACCTACCTGTGGATCGCCGCCGGGGGGGCGCTGGGGAGCATGGCGCGGTTCTGGCTGGCCGCCGTGGTCGCCGAGATCATGGGACCGCAATTTCCGTGGGGGACGATCCTGATCAACATCCTCGGGTCGTTCGCGATCGGCTTTTTTGGCACGTTCACCGGGCCGGCCGGCCGGGTGATCGCGTCGTTCAACGCGCGCGCGTTTGTCATGGTCGGCATCTGCGGCGGGTTCACGACGTTTTCGGCGTTCAGCCTGCAGACGCTCGACCTGGCGCGCGAAAGCCATTGGGCGCAGGCCGGCGGCAATGTGGCGCTCTCGGTGGTGCTGTGCCTGCTCGCGGTGTGGACGGGTCATGCGCTGGCAGCCGCGTTGATCCCGGCCCAGGAATAGCGGCTCAGCCGAGCAGTTGCGGCAGGCGCTGCGCGATCCAGCTCTGCGCCGCATCGAGCGCTCGCGCCACCGCCTCGGGGCCGCGGCTCATGCCTTCGAGGCGCAGGAACTCGACCGAGGGGATGCCGATCGTCGCGAAGATCGTGCGCACGTAGTCGGTCAGGAAATCGGGCTGAATCGGTGGGATCGTGACGTAGCCGCCATGCGCGCTGACGACGATCAGCGGGCGGTCGCGCAGCAGCCCGATCTTGCCGTCCGGGGTCGAGCGGAACGTGCGGCGGATGCGCACGATATGGTCGATCCACGCCTTGAGGCTCGACGGCACGGTGAAGTTGTTGACCGGCGTGCCGACAACGATGAAATCCGCCGCTTCCAGCTCGCGGATATAGGTTTCGGACAGCGCGAAACGGGGGTCGTCGTCGGGCGTCGGCGACAGGATCGCATCGTACAGGTCGCGGTCGGGATGCGGCGGCGGGTCGCGCGCCAGATCGCGGGTGACGACCGTGGCACCGGCGCGGTGGTCGACGATGCGCGCGACGACCTCGCCCGCGACCTGCCGGCTGAACGCCTGCGGCCGCGGGCTCACCAGGATTTGCAGGATCGTCGTCATCCGGCGGGATGCTCGTAGCGCAGGCTGATCGCCAGCCGGTTCCACAGATTGATCATCCCGATCAGGGTGGTCAGGTCGACGATCTCCTTGTCGTCGAAATGCCGGCGGACCTCGTCATAAACGTCGTCCGGCGCCTGGGTTTCGGCGATCCGGGTCAGCGCGTCGGTCCAGGCCAGCGCGGCGCGTTCGCGCGGCGAATACAGCGGCGACTCGCGCCAGCCCGACAACAGATAGATGCGCTGCTCGGTCTCGCCGCCTTTGCGCAGCGCCTTGCTGTGCATGTCGAGACAATAGGCGCAGCCGTTGATCTGCGAGGCGCGCATCTTGACCAGCTCGATCAGCGACGCGCCCAGCGTCGATTGGTGCAGATAGTCCTCGACCGCGCGCAGTGCCTGCATTCCGGCGGGCGCGATCCGGTAGGCATCCAGGCGATGAGCGTGCATGCGGTCCTCCGTGGTCTCCGCCATGAAAGCTAGGCTTCGACGCGGGCCGGCGACAGGACCAGTTTCGCTGTTTTGCCGCTACCGCCTTTATTCCAACCCTGCATCACCTCGCCCGCGAACATCCGCAGGTGGTCGCGGCGCCCGGCAAAGGCGATCACCATGATGTATTCGATGCGCCGACCTGCAACCGCTTGATGCGATGGATGATTTCGGGGCATCCGGTATTTGTTGGCGGCGATGATGGACCGACGCCGCCAACACTCGCAAAGCTGGGGCGGCCGCTATTCCGCGGCGGCCAACAGCGGTGGCGCCTCGATATAGCCCCGCGCGAGACGGCGGCCGGTTTCGCGCATCAGTTTCTTGTCCGCTTCCTCCGTCGCCGCGGGTGGGATGCGAACGACCGTGTTGTTGCAGTAGGTCGGGATGGGCCCGACATCGTCACGCATCAGCCCGACCGGATCCTGGCCGGCCTTGACGTCGCGGATACCCTTGCGGATCTGGCCGCGAAGCATCGTGATGCCGCGGTCGGTGGTGCCGAGATGCTCCATGCCGTGCACCGCAATCGGCCGCTGCGACACCTGCGCCTCGAAATCCTGCGGCCGGCGCTGCGCTTCCTCATAGGTGTCGGGCGGCATCTGGCCGGCCAGCATTTTCGAACGGTCGACCCACCAGCCCGGGGTTTCGATCCCCGCGGTCTCGCTGACATGGCGCAGTTCGATGTACATCGAGCTGGTGTCGTCGAGCGGCACGACCCAGCGGCTCATCATCGGGCCGCTGAAGCCGATCTCCTTCTGTCCGGTCTCCCACACCGGCGCGACCTGCTGCAGGTTCGGCAGCACATTCTCGACCGAGCGCGACCAGATATTGTCGCCGACCCGGCGGGTGGCGATGTAGATGATCCCGACCGGCGTCTCCATGAACTCCAGCTCGGGCAGCACGCCGAACTCGTCGGTGAACACGGCGCCGCTGACGATCGTATGCAGAAACGACGTGTGGATCGCATCCATCGTGTTTTCGAGGATCTGCAGGTAGTTGCACGGGTAGATGTATTTCTGACCCGGGACGACGCGATAGCCCGGCCGGACAAAGCTGTCGTATACCGGAAAAGCTGGCATCTCTTCCGGCGGGCCCATATAGGCGAAGACGAGACCGAAGGCCTCCTTGACCGGGTAGGCGCCGTGAAACAGCCGCTCCTTGAGGGTGCTTTCCGCCGGCTCGCCCGGCGTCTCAAGGATCGTGCCATCGCAACCGAACAGCCAGCCGTGATAGCAGCAGCGGATGCCCTTGTCGCCGACGAGACCGAATTCGAGCGAGGTGCCGCGGTGCGGGCAATGCAGCTCGAGCACCCCCACCTCCCCGGTCCCGTCGCGGAACGCAACCAAATCCTCGCCGAGGATTCTGAGCCGCAGCGGCAGGTCTTTCAGATCATCGGAATAGCAGACCGGCTGCCAGAAGCGCCGGAAATACTCGCCGGCCGGCGTATCCGGCCCGACATGCGTCAGCTCGGCGTCTTCCTGCGGAACCTGGCGATGATGGTAGCCGCTGTAGCGGGACTTAAGATACGGGGCCCTCGTCGCCATCGAAGCCTCCTGTCCGGGATGGTATGCCGCACGACAGTCTGCGCGTCTTGCGGTCGGATCATGAACCGCATGACGGCTCGACCGCAACAATCTACTGGAAGTGCGGCTTGACGTCCTGGCACAGCAAGCGCAGCGCATTCATCACCCGGTCGTGCGGGATCAGGCCGCCGCAGTTGAGCTCGGCAAGGATGCCATCGAAGCCGATGCGGGCCTGCAGCTCCTTGAGCCGCGCGGCCACCGTCTCCGGTGAGCCGACGATGACATTGTCGCGCAGCACATCGTCGTAGGTCAGAGTGCGCAAATGCTCGGCCCGGTCGATGAAATTCTGCCGGCCCGAGCGGCGCGCCGACTCGGCGATCAGCTCGTATTGCAGGCGGTAGAAATGCTCGACGCTGTGCCGCGCATCGTCGCGGGCGCGGGCGTCGGTCTCGGCTACATAGATCGGGCCGGCGACGTAGACGTCGCCGCGGCCGCTGCGTCCCGCCTGGCGCCAGCCCTGCTGATAGCTCGCGACCTGGCCGACGACCTCGCTCCAGGTCGAATGCCGGGTACTGGCGAAGACCGGGTAGCCGGCGGCCCCGATTGCGGGAAACGTGTCGGGTGTGCTGGCGGCGATGCGGATCGGCGGCAGCTTGCCATTGTAGGGATGCGGTGTGCAGGCAACATCGGTAAACCGGTGGTACTTGCCCTCATACGAAAAGCGCGGCTTCGACCATGCCTCCTTGACGATGTCGAGCGTCTCGGCAAAGCGCTCGCGGCTCTCGTCATACGGCACTTGATAGGCGTCGTAGGTGCTGACGACGCCGCTGCGGCCGACACCGAAAATGAGCCGACCCTTGCTGATCTGGTCGACCGTCGCGGCCTCCTCGGCGAGGCGCAGCGGATGGCACAGCGGCAGCACCTGCACCGCAATGCCGATTTTCATGCGCTCGGTGCGGCCGGCGACCGCACTGGCGATGGCCAGCGGCGCCGACAGGTGGGTCCGCTCCGGCGCGAAATGGATTTCGGCGAGCCACATGACGTCGAGGCCCCAGCGCTCGGCCGCATCGATCTGCGCCATGCTCTCGTCGAACATCTCCGTCTCGCTGCGCCCCGGCACCGACGGAAATTCGTGGAACATGCCGAATTCCATTGAAAACTCCCCCTCGCACGTCCTGCCCGGATTTGTTCCAGGCATCCACGCGGATGGCCGGGTGAAGCCCGGCGATGACGATCTTTGTTCAGCCGATTGCAGATTTCAAATGCCCAGCCGGGCCAATTGCGCTTCGGCGTAGCGCGGGCCGGCAGCGGCGCCGGGCGCGAAGATATGGGCGAGCGCGTCCTCGGTGTCGGCCGACAGCCTGACCGCGGCCGCCGCGGCGTTCTGTTCGATGTAGCGGACATGGCTGGTGCCGGCGATCGGCACGACGAAGTCGCCGCGCGACAGCAGCCAAGCGAGACAGAGCTGGGCCGGCGTGCAGTTCTGCGATGCGGCATGCGCCTTCAGCTCCTCGACCAGCTGCAGGTTGCGCTTCAGGTTGGCGTCCTGAAAACGCGGCATTCGGCGCCGCGCATCGCCGTCGCGCAGCCCGTCGAGCGTCGTCACCGTGCCGGTCAGGAAGCCGCGCCCCAGCGGGCTGTAGGCGACAAAGCCAATGCCGAGCGCGCGGCAGAGTGGCAAGATTTCGGCCTCGACGTCACGGCTCCACAGCGAATATTCGATCTGCACCGCGGCCATCGGGTGGACCGAATGCGCGCGGCGGATCGTCGCTGCGCCGGCCTCGCAGATGCCAAGATGCCTGACCTTGCCGGCCTGGACGAGATCGGCCATCGCGCCGACCGTGTCCTCGATCGGTACGTCGGCATCGACGCGGTGGATATAGTAGAGGTCGATCGCGTCGGTCTTCAGTCGCGCCAGGCTTTTCTCGCAGCATTGCTGGACATATTGGGGCCGGCCGTCGGCAAAGCGCGGCCCGCCTTGCAGCGCGACGTTGCCAAACTTGCTGGCAATCACGTAGTCCGCGCGATGCCCCGTGACCGCCGCGGCGATCAGCTCCTCGTTGCGGCCGTTGCCGTAGGCGTCGGAGCTGTCGAGGAAATCGATGCCGAGTTCGCGGGCGCGGCGGATCGTGCGCACCGATTCGTCAGGGTCGGGGTCACCGTAGAACGGCGTCATCGTGGCGCAGCCGAGACCGAGCGCCGAAACCTCCAGAGCACCAAGTTTGCGCCGCTGCATAAAAGCTCTCATCGGCGGTTGGATAGGCCCCGCGCCGGCAACCGCTTAGCTGCACGAGGCCGGCCGAGCGGAGGACGCCACGTCGCGCCGCCAACCGCAAGTCCAATCGGCTGCTCGCGCGCCGCCTGCACATCGTCCGCCCCGGTCGCGCCCGCCCTCGAAGCAAGGCACGACAAAGGCTGCTGTTGGACAGCGCGGCGAACGCGATGCTATACGGCGGGCGCTGTCCGTTGCGATCGAGACGGCCGTTGCGCGGCCCATCTCGTGGGACGGGCTCGAGCGAGCCCCGGCGGTCGCAGCATCGTCGCATCCATACGTGTTTGACCGACTGCCGATGGTTTCGTTTGCCGACACGGAAGACCGCGATGCGGCCGCCCCGAGCGGGCGTACCGCGATCGCATTGGACGACTTGTTCGGCGGGTTCCGCCGCTACTGGATGTGGGGATCGCTGGCGCTGCAGGACATGAAGCTGCGCTACCGCGGGTCCATAATCGGCCCTTTCTGGGTAACGATCAGCACGCTGGTGATGATCGTCGCGATGGGCTTCATCTATCCGCACCTGTTCCACAGCCCGCCGATCAGCTACATCCCTTATCTCGGTCTGGGGCTGATCGTCTGGCAATTGATCTCGTCGCTGATCACAGAAGGCTGCGCGAGCTTCACCGCAGCCGATTCGATTATCCAGCAGGTACCGATCCCGTTCTCGATCCACGTCTACCGGGTGGTCTGCCGCAATTTCATGGTCTTTGCGCACAACCTGCTGCTGGTGCCGCTGGGGATTGTCGCGTTCGGCATCACCCTCCACTGGAACCTGATCGAGGCGCTTGCCGGCTGCGCGGTGCTGGCCCTCAACGGGGTGGCGGTCGGGTTGCTGCTCGGCATCCTCAGCACGCGATTTCGCGACATCGCGCCGATCGTCGCGAGTTTTTTGCAGGTGGCGTTTTTTGTGACCCCTATATTCTGGCCGATCGAGGCGCTCGGCGGTTATCGGCCGATCGGCGAGCTCAACCCTTTGTTCTGCGCGATCGACGTCATCCGGGCACCATTGCTCGGCGTGCCGATAACCAGCTCTTCCTGGCCCGTACTGCTGGGCACAACGGCGGTCGCCTGCGCCTTTGCCTTTGCGATGTTCGCGCGGTTCCGCAGCCGGATCGCGTATTGGATTTGAGCGGCATGGCGTTTATCCATCTCGACGACGTAGCGGTCGAATTTCCCATCTACAGCGGCGGCAGCCGGTCTCTGCGCAAGCTGGTGCTGAGCGCGACGACGCAGGGCAACATCGGTAAGGACGCGCAGGACCGGTTGGCGGTGCTGGCGCTGTCGGACATCGACCTCGACCTGCGGCACGGCGAGCGGCTCGCGCTGATCGGTGCAAACGGCGCCGGCAAGAGCACCTTGCTCAAGGTTCTTGCCGGCATCTACCAGCCGACGCGCGGACGGTTTCGCAAAAGCGGGCGCGTATCGGCGCTGCTGACATCGTCGGTCGGTCTCATCCCGGATGCGACGGGGCGGGAGAACATTCTCGCGCGCGGTATGTACATGGACATCCATCCGCGCGAGATGCGCGCGCGCTTCGACGAGATCGTCGAGTTCACCGAACTGGGCTACCACATCGATATGCCGGTGCGGACCTATTCCTCGGGCATGGTGATCCGGCTCTGCTTTGCGGTTGCCACCGCATTTCCGCCCGACATTCTGCTCATGGATGAGTGGCTGGCCGCGGGCGACGCCGGTTTTCTCGCGAAGGCGCGGCAGCGGATGGACGGGTTTGTGGCGCGCTCGAACATTCTTGTGCTGGCCTCTCATTCGATGCCGTTGCTTGAGGAATGGTGCAATCGCGCGATCCTGTTGGAGAGCGGGCACATCGTTGCCGCCGGCACCGTCGCAGAGGTAGCGGAGCGCTACCAGGGCCCGATCGCCGCGCCGGCGGCCGAGCCCGTGGCAGCTTCCGCCTGAGCGCCTCGTCGATGGCCGTACTCGACGCCGCCGAAGCGCCGTCCCACGCGGTCACCGGGGTGCCGGCGTCGCAGTTGCGGCGTCCGCCGCCGCGCGCCATCTGCATCCTGCTGCCGGTATGGGGCGCGGATTTCATCGCCAAGTTTTTCGAGCAGAGTCTGCCAACGCTGCTGGCGCCGGGTAACGTGCCGGCGCTGGCCAACGCCTTGCCGACCCGCTTCGTCTTCCTGACGCGGGCGCGCGACGAGGCGAGCTTTCGCGCCCAGGCGGGCTGCCGGCGCCTCGAGGAGCTGGTCAATGTCGAATTTCTGCCGATCGACGACTTGATTACGCGCAGCAATCATTCGACCACCGTCACGCTCGCCTACGCGCGAGCGGTACGTCAGGCCGGCGAGGCCATGCTCGACACCTGCTTTTTCTTTCTGGTGTCGGACTACATTATGGCCGACGGATCGCTCGCGGCGGTGCTGGGGCGGATGCAGGCGGGCGCCAGCGCCGTGCAAGCCGGCAATTTTCAGCTCGATGAAGAGGCCGGCGAACCCTGGCTGCTCAACCGGCTGGCCTCGGCCGACGGGGTGTTGGCGCTCGAGCCGCGTGAGGTGATGCGCTGGGCGCTGGGCTGTCTGCACCCGATCACGGCCGCCAACATCCTCAACTACCCGGTGTGTCATAACACGCATACCAACCGTCTGCTGTGGCACGTCGACGACGCCACGATGATCGGCCGGTTCTATCTGCTGCATATGATCTGCGTCCGACCCGAAATCGTCGATTTCGTGGTCGGCGCCTCGTGCGACTATTCGTTCGTGCCCGAGATGTGCCCGTCCGACAACGTCGAGGTGATGACCGATTCGGACGATTATCTGGTCGTCGAGATCCAGCCAAGCAGCCACGAAGCGGGTTTTCTTCGTCTCGGCGCGATGTCGACGCAAGCGCTCGCCGCGCATCTTTCGGAATGGACCACCGCGCGGCACCGGGCGAATGCCGAGCAGACCATTCTTTTTCACGCCGATGCGCCGCCCGCCGGACTGAGCGAGGCCCGCGACGCAATGGATGCGCGGCTGGCGCAGGTCCGCACGCTCATGGCGCCAAAGCCGCAACCGCACCGCAACCACCCTTATTGGCTCGGTGCGATCGCGGCATTCGACGCCGCCACCACGCAGCGCGACGCGGGCGCCGCGGAAATACCTAAACAAAGAATATTGCGCGCGTTCCGAAGGCTGCAGCAGATTTTTTTCGGCAGGACGCCCAACGTCACCCGACTGCACCCGCGCTGGCACGATTACAAGCTGGCGGTCGCAGCCGCCAAAGAGATCGCCACCGGCTCGTCGCGGGTGCTGATCGGCGCGAGCCGATCGACGCCCCTGACGGACTGGCTCGGCCGTCGCGTTCCGACCCATACACCGTTGTCGCCGTACCGCTTGGTTCGGCAGCCCTCCCGCCGCACCATCGTGGTTGGCGATTTCGACGTTGCCTTCATCGAGCTTCTCGACAACGAGATCGCCAACATCGATCTGATCTTGCGGCGCGTGACGCCGCTCTTGCGTCCCGGCGCACAGATCTTCATCGCGTCGCTCAACCGCAACTGGTTCGCCGATCCGCAGAATTTCGGTATGCTGTTTGCCTCCGGCCTCGGACCGCTCGCCTGCCTCGGGCTATGGCCCGAGCAGTTCTACATCGCCTCGTCGAGCCGATGGCGGTGGTCGATCAACGACGTCGCGATCAGGGCTGCCGCGCGCGTCTATCAGCATCCGACGGTGCTGCTTCCGATTCATCTCGCCGCAACCGCGATCATGTTCCCGCTGATGGCCCTCGCAAATCTGGCCAGCAGCCGGTTTCAGAACCTTTCCGCGCGTAACCGCATCGCGTCGAGCGTGTTCATTCGATTGCGGTTCGGCGCGCCAAACGACGCCACGCCGCCGCCGGTACAGCCGGAACCCGAGACCGCCAAGGCAGTCCGTGCAGCATGAACAGCACCGTCAAAGCCGTCTTGCGGCAGATGCCCGGGTATCCGGCGGCGCGCGCCCTCCGAGAACGCTGGCAGCGCGAGCGCGTGGCGGTCCCATCCCCGGCAGCGCCAATACCGCCGCACCTGGCCCTGCCGACGCCCGGCAAACCCGCCGCCGCGGTGATACCGGATGAGACCGGACGGCAAGCGACGGTCGACAACCGAATGGCGCGCCATGCCGATTTGTTCGCCGGCCTGACCCCATGGGCCGGCGAGGTACCGCCAGGCTATCTTGTCGACTTCTCCGGCGCACTCACCGATGCGCGCTTCCGCACGATGTTCGGGGTAAACCCGGACAGCGTCGGCGGCGGCCGCATCGCGACGCGGTTGCCGGTCATCGAGGATGGCGAAGGCTGGTTCGAGGCCGCCAACTGGGTGATGGCGGCGCGCGAGGCCCGAGGGAGCTTTGTGATGATTACGCTCGGGGCGTGCTATGGCGCGCAGGCGGTCGGGAGCTACCGTATCCTGCAGCAGCTCAATCCGCTGCCGTGCAAGTTCGTCGCGGTCGAACCGGTGCCGGAAAACATCGCCTGGATCGAGCGTCACTTCCGCGATAACGGCCTCGATCCGGAGGACCATTGGCTGGTGCCGCACGCGATCGGCGGCGACATTGCTCCGGTGCTTTTCCCGATCGGCGCGCCGGGCACCGGGGCGCAAAATGCGATCGCGACCAACGAGCGCGCGGCGCGCGAGTTCTACGTCGATGCCTTTACCCAAGCCGGACCCGAAGCGGCTCACAAGGCGCTCGCCGATTTGCTGCTGCACAACACCACCGGCCTTACCCGCGATCTCGTGCCCGGCGCCGGTTTCACCGCCGAAATCAAGCTGGTCAGCGCCATAACATTGCGCGAACTGCTATCGCCGTTCGATCGGGTGGAT
>JAFAWI010000599.1 GCA_019241915.1 Alphaproteobacteria bacterium | reverse complement strand
TGACGCTGTGGCACAACAACACCGCGATCGGCGTCGGCCAAAAGATGGTTAACGACCTGCAAGGTGCGCTCTACAGTCACCTGCAACGCCTGTCGCTCGCCTTTCACAGCCGCCAACAGGTCGGCGATTTGATGCTCCGCATTACCGGCGACAGTTTTTCTGTGCAGACGATGCTGATGAACGGGCTGCTGCCGATCGTCTCGGCCGTGGTGTTGCTGGGCGGCATGCTGGCCATCCTGTTTCCGCTCGATCCCGTCCTGACGCTGCTGTCGGTGGTGGTGGTGCCGCCGCTTTTTGTCTTGATCGGCTACTTCAACCGACGCATCGCCGTGGTCGCCACCGAAATGCGCGACGCCGACAGCCGCGTCTATTCGATCATCCAGTGGGCGATGTCGTCGATCAAAGTGGTGCAGGCCTTCACCCGCGAGGAGGATGAGCACCGCCGCTTCATGGGTGCGAGCCGCACCTATCTTGGCTTCACCCTGAAGCTCTACAACTGGCAGACTCTGTACAGCGGCGCGGTCAATACCACGATCGCCGCCGGCACCGCTCTCGTCGTCTATGCCGGCGCGCGCTCCGTCATCTCGGGGCGGCTCTCGGTCGGCCACCTGATCGTTTTCATCTCGTATTTGGCGCAGCTTTACGTGCCGGTGAACCAGCTGACCCAAAGCTGGGGGCTCATCGCCGGGGCGCGGATCAGCGCCCGGCGCGTTTTCGAGATCCTCGATACCGACGCGGACCTGAAGGACGGTGCACGCGAGCTGACCGCCGAGACGGCGCGCGGCGCCATCGAATGGCGCGGTGTCAGCTTTCGCTACCGCGCCGAGATGCCGGTGCTGCGCGCGATCGACTTTCGGGTCGAACCCGGCATGAAGGTTGCGGTCGTTGGCCCGACCGGCGCCGGCAAGTCGACCATGCTCGGCATGCTGCCGCGCTTCCTCGAACCGACCGGCGGCAGCGTCACGATCGACGGCATCGAGGTTCGCGACTTCACGCTCAAATCGCTGCGCCGCCAGATCGCGATGGTGCTGCAGCCGCCGCTGATCTTCCCGATCTCGGTGCGCGATAACCTCGCCTACGGCCGCGCCGAGGCGACGCAGGCCGAGATCGAGGAGGCGGCGCAGCTCGCCAGCATCGACACGCTGATCGCGTCGCTGCCGCAGGGCTACGGCACCGTGATCGGCGAGGCGGGCACCACGTTGTCAGAGGGCGAAAAGCAGCGGTTGACCATCGCCCGTGCGCTGCTGCGCGACGCGCCGATCCTGATCCTCGACGAGCCGACCTCGGCGCTCGACGTCGAGACCGAGGCGCGGGTAATGGCGGGGATCGAGGCGCTGACCGCCGGCCGTACCACCTTCATCATAGCGCATCGGCTGTCGACGATCCGCAACTGCGACTTGATTCTCGTGCTCAAAAACGGGGTCATCGCGGAAGCCGGCGATTTCGCGGCGCTGATGCGGCGCAAGGCTGCTTTCGCCGAACTCTACAACACGCAGTTCCGCGACGACCGGCCAAAACGCCGCGTGGCTTAGCCGCTATCTCGCCGGTTCCCGAAAACCTCTTCATCGAATTTTCCTGAGAGACCGGCGACGGCCTTGGCTAACCCGGCTTCAGCGGTGGCAGCACGTCGCCCGGTTCGAGGCCCAGCTGATACAAACCCATGTTGTAGAGGCAGAAATCGGACGGCGGCGGGTGCAGCGGGCCGAGCGCGCCGTCACGGAACAGCTGTTCGAGCCGCGACGTCTTGAAGATGCCGTGCGCACCGCCAAGCGTCAGCGCGGTGCGGGTGACTCGGCTCACCGTCTCGCCAACCATGTATTTTGCGCGGTAGAGCGCGGCGGTGGTTTCGGCAGTCGGGCCTTGCGTGTCGCTGAGCCAAGCAGAGCGATAAGTCGCCAGGCGGGCGCCGTCGAGGTCGGCGCTGAGTTCGGCGACATGGCGGCGCACGTCCGGGTGGTGCGACAGCGGCTGTGCGTAGCCCTCCGGCCGCCGCTCGGTGACGACCCGGCGCAGCTCGTCGAAGGCGGCCTGCGCCACGCCGAGATAGACGGGCGTATACGACCCCCAGAACCAGTTGAGATAGGCGTGGCGGAACGGCCGCATGTCGTCGGTGCGGTATAGCCTGGCGCTCTCGGGCAGCAGGCAGTCGTCGAGAATCAGCGAGTCGCTGCGGGTCGCCCGCATGCCGAGTACGTCCCAATTGGCGTCGACGCGACGCCCCTCGGCGTCGCGCGGCAGCAGCAGGATGATTCCCGCCGCGGGGCTGATCGCCTCGTCGGGATAGGCCATGACCAGCACGTAATCCGCCGCTTCGAGCATTGAAGCAAACATCTTGCGGCCGCTTATCCGATAGCCCTCCGCAACCCGCCGCGCCCGCGTCTTGAGCGGCCGCTCGCCGATCAGCGAGGTGGTGACCGGCTCCGAGAAATTGCCGGCGATCAGCGCCTTGTCGCGCACCACCAGTTCGGCGAGGCGGCGCTTCACATCAGCGGCGACTTCCGGACTCTCAAGCAGCGGCATCACTACCGAAGCGTGCATATTGAACGCCAATGCCGTCGATGGGCACCCCTGGGCCAGCGCCTCGTAGGCGATCGTGTGGTCGAGCAGGCTGCCGCCGCCGCCGCCCCATTCGCCTCCGACCGTCAGCGCCAGAAAGCCTTCGTCGCGCAGCCGCGCATAGTTCTCGGCCGGGTGGCTGGCGTCGCGGTCATGCGCCGCGGCGCGCGTGGCAAAGTCGGCGGCGAGCGCCAGGCACTGCCGCTGCAGGCGTTGCTGATATGGGGTGAGTGCAAAATCCACCCCGAAACGGCCGCTATTTGGCCGCGTCGCGGGTGCCGACCTTGTCGAAATCGATGGCGTTGCTCGCCGACGCGACGTCGCCGAGCCGTGAACCTTTGGTTTTGGCGAGCGCGGCGACCGCGGCCTCGTTCTCCATGACTTTGGCCATGATCGCTTCCTTGGCGCGGTCGAAGACGCCGCGGTTGGTGGCGACAAAGTCGCGCGATTCGCGCAGCTTGGTGAGGTAGCCGTTGATCTCGGGGATGACGTACCGCGCGACCATGTCCCAGCTGCGAAACGTGTTCTCCGGGTTGGCCCAGTCATGCACAAAGCCGACCACTGTGCCGAAACCGCCGCTCATCGCGAGCACTTCTTTCAGCCGGGAGACGAGATCGTCGGGCGTGCCGATGGTCGCGGCGGCGCCGCTGCCAAACCCGGTCTTCTCGATCGCCTCGTCTGCGTCCTTGAAGGCAGTGGCTCCGGGCCGCTGCAAGGTGCCGACGATGTATTCGTTGTGGTGGCGCAGCAGCCCCTGCCGCGCCTCGTCGATCGCCTTCTGGCGCGTCTCGGCGATGTGCCACGACAGCAGCACTCGCCAGTCCTTGCGGCTCACGGTCTGGCCGTGCTTCTTGGCGGCGGCCTCGGCAAAGCCCCATTGTGTCGGCAGCGCGTTGAGGCCCTCTTCGGCAAGCGAGCCGATCGAGATCACGCCGCAGCCGTGTTTGCCGGCGAGCGTCATGCCCGACGGGCTGATCTGCGAGGCCACCGCGAACGGCATCTCCTCCTGCAGCGGGAGCAATTGCAGCTGCGCGTCCTGCAAGGTGAACCACTCGCTCTTCTGCGTGACGCGCTCGCCGTTCATCAGCCGGCGGATGACGCCGATCGCCTCATCCTGCCGGTCGCGCTGGCTCATCGGGTCGATGCCGAGCGTGTGCGCGTCCGACGCCAGCGCACCGGGACCGGAGCCGAAGATCGCCCGGCCGCCGGTCATATGGTCGAGCTGCACCATGCGCTGCGCCACGTTGAACGGGTGATGGTAGGGCAGCGAGACGACGCCGGTCGCGAGCTTGATGCGCTTCGAGCGCTCGCCGGCGGCAGCGAGAAACATCTCGGGGGAGCCGATCATCTCCCAGCCCGACGAATGATGCTCGCCGCACCAGAACTCGTCATAGCCGAGCTTGTCGAGATGCTCGACGAGGTCGAGGTCGCGGCGGAACTGCAGCATGGGATGCTCGCCGACCGGGTGATGCGGCGCGAGAAACGCGCCAAAGCCTAAGCGCGGCATCAAATTCTCCTAAGCTGTCGGCGCAAAGCGCCGAGAAATTTCACCACAGAGACACGGAGACGGGAGATGCTCTGCCGCGCTCCTCTGTGCCTCCTCGCCTTTGCGGTTATTGGATGGCCGCTGCGCGGCCAGCTGACCTGATTACACGCCTTCGACGATGCGCATGTCCCGCTCGGCGCCGTTGCCGAGCGCCTTCAGCGCCTCCTTGTAGCCGGGGCTGTCATGCGCGGCTTCGGCCTGCGCCACGCTGTCGAACTCGATCAGCACGGTGCGTTGCAGCAGGCCGGCTTCGTACGCCTTGGCTGCGGTTCCGCGGGCGAGGAAACGGCCACCGCCGGCCTGGATCGCCGGCCCGGCGAGCTTGGCGTAGGCCGCCAGCGCATCCGGATTCGACACTGATTTGTATGTTGCGATCCAATAGGCCTTCGGCATCGTCGATCTCCTTGCTGCGCTGCGGCAGCCTATCCGGTGCCGCCGCCCGTCGACAGCCTAACAGTGTCCGGCCGCGGTTGGGAACCGTCAGGCGCAAGCCGCTTGCGCACGCGAACGACCGATGCGTCGCCCGCATCGCGTTCGCGGGTGAAGCCGAAATCCCGGCACATCGCCAGCATCGGTGCATTTTCGGCGATCACGGCGCCGACTAGCTCGCCGAGCCCGGCCTCGCGCGCGATCTCGATCAGCCGGCGCAGCAGCACATAACCGACCCCGTGGCCTTTCCAATCGCTGCGTACCGCCAGCGCGAATTCCCCGCTATGGCGGTCGGCTTCCGCCGCATAGCGTCCGACGCCGAGTGTCAAGCCGTCGTGCTCGGCGAGCAGTGCCATCTCGCGATCGTAGTCGAGCCGGGCGAGCCGCGCGGCGAACGCATGGTTCAGCTCGCGCATCGACACGAAAAAGCGTCGCCGCACATCCTCGCCGCTCATATGCGCAAATAGGTCCTGCAGTCGCGGTTCGTCGTCGGGCCGGACGGGACGCAGCGCGATCGGCATGCCGTCGCGCGTGGTTTCGAGCGTCGCGAGGTGCTCGGGGTATGGAGCCACACCGCAGCCTCCTGCTTACGGGCCGATCATTGGCGGCTCGCGCGCTGGGCGCTAGGCGCAAATCAGTGTCGCGGCCTCAAGGGATGTATTCGAAGGCGATGCTTTTGAGCGTGAGCTCCTCGCCCGCAACGGTGTGGACGCGGGACGATCCGCACGGGCAGGGCGCCGTGCGTTCGGCGATGGGGACTTCACTATGGCAGCTTTCGCAATAGCCGCGGCCCGCGATCCGGCGGATGTCGAGCCGCGCTGCCGCCGCCGAGGTGCCGCGGGCAATCTCTGGAAAGCAGAACGCCACGCCTTCGGGGCGAACGCCGCAAAGCTGGCCGATTTCGAGCGTGATCGCACGAACCGTGCGGCCCCTGGCCGCGCGCACCACGTGTCGGACGATGCTGCAGGTGACGGCGAGTTCGTGCATGCTCACAACCGCAAGCGTTCCAGCGCCAGTCCGCCGCAGAGCGCGAACCGGCCCGCCAATCCGGCGCAAAAAAGACCGGGTTTGCAGCGCTGTTTGACGATAATCGCGCGGCTGCGCGACCGATTTGCGATTGTCTTTCGGGAATGCGTCATCCGCCGCCCCTGAGCTCTCGTGGGAGCTAACGCTCGGCGCGGCACCGCGGCCCAATTCAATCTGAGGTTTCTCGGAAACGCGGACGCCTCAGCTGGGCATCGCCCGTCGCACACCCCGCTTTAATCGGATATCATCGCCGCATACGCAGGAGCGCTTCATGCCCGAATTGACGATCCGCAAGCTTCACCCGGTTATCGGCGCCGAGGTGACCGGGCTCGATCTCGGCAAGCCGGTCGATGACGCGACGCGCGACGTGCTGTCGCAGGCGCTGTCGGAGCACTTGGCGCTGGTCTTCCCCGGCCAGGATCTGACGCCGGAGGGCTATCTCAATGCCGGCAAGGCATTCGGGCCGATCATGCGCCAGCATTACTCGCAAAACCACATGCCGGGCCATGAACTGATCGGCCTGGTGCTGCACACCGAAGGCCGCAAGGTGGCCGAGGCCTGGCATACCGACCACACCAACCATGAAAAACCGCCGCTGGCGACCATGCTCTACGGCGTGTCGGTGCCGTCGGCGGGCGGGGGCACCAGCATCTGCTCGATGCGCGCCGCTTACGACGCGCTCAACCCCGAGGAGCAGGAGCGGCTCTGTGGCATGCGCTCGGTCAACCAGCTCGATATCGACCGCGTCGGCACCCGCGCCGAAGATGAGGAGAAATACGCCAAGCCTGTCGTCCATCCGATGGTGCGCACCCACCCGGTGCACGGCAGCCGCGCGGTCTTCTTCCACATCACCAAGGTGCAGTACATCGAGGGCATGAGCCCCGACCTCAGCCGCGCCTATATGGAGGACCTGCTGGGTCGCATGGTCCGGCCGGAGATCACCTATCACCACCAGTGGAAAAAGGGGGACGTGCTGATCTTTGACGACCGCGCCACGCTGCACCGCGCGCACGGCGACTACGACCGCACCGAAAGCCGCGTGTTGTGGCGCATCCTCGTCGAGGGCGACAGGCCGCGGCTGGTCTAGCCGCCGTTACCGCGGGCAGGACGCGCGGACCGCCTCCCGCAAACGGGGAAACGGCACACCCTCGATGTAATCGACCGAACGACCCGAGCGCCTTGCCAGGTGCAGCGCGCCACCCATCGTCCCGGCGCCATCGGCAGCGCTGACCGGCTGCACACCCGCCCGTCGCGTCGCCAGGATCAGCTTTGCGCCCAAGGCCGCGCAGGCTTTCTGACACGGCGGCGCGAGGGGGTTCTCGCACGGCGCCTCGGCCATCGCCGCCGATGCCGACAGAATAAGGGCCGCCACCGCTGCTATCGTCCTCATGACACCGCTCCGGATCGCCTAAAACGTGCGAACGGCGCCCATCGTAGAACGCGGCAATTTCATTGCTCTTAACGGTTGCGGCTAACAAAGCCTTACCTCGGGCGGCTGCTCCGGGCGCAAAATCGCCCAACTGGGTGTGCTATGGACGCTGGACGCTGGACGCTGACGAGCTGACGGCGCCGAGCCCGCCGTAAGGCCAAGGTGGAGCCGGCTGTAGATTTCCTGCAAATATCAGCGAGGACAGCCGGCCCGACCCAAGCGGGCAGATTGCAGGAGGCGGTGGGAATGGGCGAATTCGCGTTGGGACAGCCGGTGCCGCGCTTCGAGGACCCGCGCCTCATTCGCGGCGGCGGCCGTTATGTCGACGACATGGCGCTGCCGCGCATGGCCTACGGTTATGTGCTGCGCTCGCCGCA
>JAFAWI010000576.1 GCA_019241915.1 Alphaproteobacteria bacterium | reverse complement strand
GCCGACGGCCGCGCCGCCTTGTCCGAGAACTGGCCGCTGCTGCAGCGGGTCTACCAGCGCTTTGGCGTGCAGCCGCGCTTTGTCGTCGCGCTGTGGGCGGTCGAGAGCGACTTCGGCCGGGTGATGGGCAATTACTCGGTGATCTCGTCGCTGGCGACACTCGCCTACGAGGGCCGCCGCGCCTCGTATTTCCGGCCCGAGCTGATCGCCGCGCTGCGCATCCTCGATCAGGGCAACATCCGCCCCGACGCGATGCTCGGCTCATGGGCCGGGGCGATGGGGCAGTGCCAGTTCATGCCGTCGACCTTTCTCAACTACGCGGTCGATTTTGACGGTGACGGGCGGCGCGACATCTGGGGCGACCGCGCCGACGTCCTCGGCTCGATCGCCAACTATCTCGGCCGGCTCGGCTGGCATGGCGACCAGGGTTGGGGTCGATCGGTCGTCGTGCCGCCCGGGCTCGATACCCGTTCGACCGGACTCGACGTTCGCCGCCCCACGGCGGAATGGAGCCGCATGGGCATCCGCACCGCGGATGCCTCGCCGTTGCCGGCCGTCGAGGCCTCGCTGGTCATCCCGGAAGGCGATGGACCGTCGCTGCTCGTCTACGACAATTTCCGCACGATCATGAAGTGGAACAAGTCCACGTTCTTTGCCGCCGCTGTGGGCATGTTATCGGACAGTTTCGGCGCCGGATAGTTTTCGGCGCGCTCGGTGCCGGGGGGCATGGGGCAATGGGGGAAGTCAAACGGTGGGCGCGGGCAGGGGGCCTCGCGGCACTCGTACTGCTGCTCGCCGGGTGCAGCTTTGCGCCCGGCCCGTCGCTGTTCGGGCAACCGCGCACACCGCACCCGACCTACAAGGTCGGCCTGCCCTACACGATCAAGGGCGTCACCTATTATCCGCAGGTCGATTACGCCTACGACCGTACGGGCGTCGCCTCATGGTACGGCGAGCCGTTCCAGGGCCAGTACACCGCGAACGGCGAACTCTTCGACCTCAACGGCATGACCGCTGCGCACACGACGCTGCCGCTGCCCAGCATTGTCGAGGTGGTCAACCTGCAGAACAACCGGGCGCTGCATATCCGCGTCAACGACCGCGGGCCATTTGTCGACGGCCGCCTCATCGACCTGTCGCGCCGCGCCGCTCAGCTGCTCGGCTTCGAGCGCAGCGGCACCGCGATGGTGCGGGTGCGGGTGCTGCGCGAGGAGAGTCTGCGCGCTGCCGCGTACGCGCAACGCGGCGTCGTCGACAACGGCGAGGCTGCGGTCGCGGTTGCCGCGGCGCCGCCGGCACCGAAAGGGCAATCCTCTTACCAACCGCCGCCAGCTCCGGTTCGGCAAGCCGCCTACCAGCCGCCGGTCGAGCCCCCAGCATCGCCGCCGCAACGCCATTTCTATGTCCAGGATCCGGTTTATCACGTGCAGGCAGGACCGGTCGCCACAGAAGACGAAGCCGACCGCTTGCGCGCCCGCCTGATCGCCAACGGCTACCGCGACGCGCGTATCGTGATCGACTAGAATGCCTCGCCCGCGCGCTGGCGCGCGAGGGCGGAGGCACCAATGAGGCTCAGCTGGCGAAATCCGATTGCTGTACTCGGCGTCGCAGCGCTGTCGTTGGCGATGATCGGTCTCGGCGCCGGAATGGCCGCGCAAAAGCCGACGCCGGCAAAAGCCGCGGCAGGTACGGTCAAACCAAAATCGCTGCAAACGCCGCAAACGGTCCCAGGGCCGACCACCGGGATCGATACGGCCGCGCGGCACGCGCTGATCGTCGAGGCTGACACCAACACGGTGCTCTTCGAGAAGGCCGCCGACGAACGCATGCCGCCGGCCTCGATGAGCAAGATCATGACGGCCTACGTCGCGTTCGGCATGTTGAAGTCGGGCCGCGTATCGCTCGGCGATGAGCTGGCGGTCAGCGAGCGCGCGTGGAAGCTCGGCGGGTCCAAGATGTTTGTTCCGATCGGCGGGCGCATCAAGATCGATGACCTGCTAAAGGGCGTACTGATCCAATCGGGCAACGACGCCTGCGTGGTGCTGGCCGAGGGGCTGGCCGGCAGCGAGCAGGCCTATGTCGACCTGATGAACCAAAAGGCCGAAGAACTCGGGCTCAAGGACAGCCATTTTGCCAATGTCAGCGGCCTGCCCGACCCACAGGAATGGATGACGGCGCGCGATCTCGTGACCTTGGCGATGCACACGATCCGCGATTTCCCCGAGTACTACCACTACTTTTCGGAAAAGACGTTCGACTTCAACAATATAGTCCAAGGCAACCGCAATCCGCTGCTGTACAAGGTGGCGGGGGCCGATGGGCTCAAGACCGGCCACACCGACGAAGCCGGGTACAGCCTGATCGGCTCGGTGCTGCGCGGCGAACGCCGCGTCGTCGTCGTCGTCAGCGGGCTGTCGTCGATGAAGGACCGGGCGAGCGAAAGCGAGCGCCTGGTCGAATGGGCATTCCGCGAATTCAACGACTACAAACTGTTCGGTGCCGGCGACAAGATCGATGACGCGGAAGTCTGGCTGGGCGCCGCGCCAAAGGTGGGAATGACCGTGCACGCCGATCTGACGGTGACGCTGCCGCGACGCTCCCGGCGCGACATGAAGGTGACGCTCGTCTACGAGAAACCGCTGCCGGCGCCGGTCAAGCAGGGTGCCGAAATCGGCAAGATTGTCGTCACCGCCCCCGAAACGCAGACCGTCGAGCAGCCGGTTTATGCCGCGGCCGACGTCAAGCCGATCGGAACGATCGGCCGCATGGCCACGGTCGCCGGCTATCTGATCTGGGGCAACCGCCGCTGAGCGCGCGCGGCCGGTTTATCACGCTGGAAGGCGGGGAGGGCGCCGGGAAATCGACCCAGGCGGCACTGCTCGTCGCGGCCCTCGAGCGCGCCGGCATCGCCGCCGTCGCGACGCGCGAGCCGGGCGGTTCGCCCGGGGCCGAAGCGATCCGCGCGCTGTTGCTGCGAGGAGAAGTGGATCGCTGGGATGCGGTCAGCGAAACGCTGCTGTTCTCCGCCGCGCGCCGCGATCATGTCGCGAACGTGGTCGCGCCCCGCTTGGCGGCGGGAACATGGGTTGTTTGCGACCGCTACATCGACTCGACCATCGCCTATCAAGGCTATGGCCGCGGCTTGCCGATCGACGAGCTGATGGCGATACAGCGTTTTGCGAGCGGCAATCTCTGGCCCGATCTGACGCTGATCCTCGATCTTACCGTCCTCGAGGGGTTCCGCCGGGCTGCCGGCCGCGCTGGTGCCGCCGATCGTTTCGAACGGCTCGACCATGAATTTCACGAACGTCTGCGCAGCGGCTTCCTCCGGATCGCACGCGACAACCCGGGGCGTTGCGCGGTGGTCGACGCTTCGGGCGATGTCATGGCGGTGCAGCGGGCGATTTGCGCCGCCGTCACCCAGCGGCTCGCAATACGGCTGGCATGAGCAGCGAGCTTGCCGCGCCGGAGCCGCGCGCCAACCCCGACCTGCTGGGTCATGAGCCGGTCGAGGCCGGTTTGCGTCAGCTGGTCGATACAGGACGGCTGCCGCACGCGCTGCTGTTGTCCGGTCCCCGCGGCATCGGCAAGGCGACGCTCGCATTTCGCCTTGCGCGGTTTGTCCTGGCAGCGGCGGGCGAGGGGGCGGTGCGCGACATGTTCGGTGGCGACCCCAACCC
>JAFAWI010000549.1 GCA_019241915.1 Alphaproteobacteria bacterium | reverse complement strand
CCGTCCGCGGTCGCGCCCCAGCATCTCGACATAAGCCATCAGATGGTGGCCGAACGTCACCGGCTGGGCGATCTGCAGGTGGGTGAACCCGGGCATCGCCGCGTCGGCATGCGCCTCGGCCTGGTCGAGCAGCGCCGTTTGCAGCGCCTGCAAGGCCGCATCGACGCGGTCGATCACGCCGCGCACCCACAGCTTGAAGTCGGTGGCAACCTGGTCGTTGCGCGACCGCGCCGTGTGCAACCGGCCCGCGACCGGACCGATCAGCTCCGCGAGCCGCGCCTCGACGTTGAGGTGGATGTCTTCGCGCTCGTCGCGGAACACGAAGCTGTTGCTCTCGATCTCGCCGCGAATTTGCTCTAGACCCTCGGCGATCCGGGCACCATCTTCGGGCGGCAGGATGCCCTGCGCGACCAGCATCGCGCAGTGCGCCAGCGAGCCGGCGATATCCTCGGCGTAGAGCCGCCGGTCGACATCGATTGAGGCATTGATGCGGCGCATGATAGCGGCCGGGCCGGCGGCGAAGCGGCCGCCCCACAACGCGTCCGGCGGCGCCGGGGCGCCCTTGTCCTCGGCAGGTTTTTTGAGGCTGCTCACCGGACGCGCGTTTCCCGGCCATGCCGCGCGGCGAGGCCCTTCTCGGTCGGGTCGGGCGCGGCTTGCCGCATGGTTGCTCATCGCCTCGGTGCTGGGCATCGCCGCCGCGCGGGCAGACGATGCCGATGTCAAGATCGGCAAGTTTATCCCGGCAGAGCCGCCGCAGCCAGCACCCGAGGTCTCGTTCACCGACGACGTCGGCGCGAATGTCGCGCTCGCCGACTTCAGGGGTCGATTCCTCATCGTCAATTTGTGGGCGACATGGTGTCAGCCCTGCCTTAAGGAAATGCCGTCGCTCGCGGCGCTGCAGCAGCGGATCGGGCCGGCACTTGCCGTGCTGGCGATCTCGGAAGACCGCGCCGGCGAAGACGTCGTCAAGCCGTTTGCCGCGAAGCTCAGTCTCGACAAGCTGTTGAAAATCTACCTCGATCCGAAAAGCGCGGTCGGCCGCGCCTTTGGCGCGCGCGGCCTGCCCACCAGCATTGTCATCGACCGCGACGGCTTGGTCCTCGGCAAGGTCGAGGGGCAGGCGGATTGGGATTCCGAGGCGATGCGCGCGCGCCTCGCGACACTGATGCCGCCTGACGTTAAACGTTGAGCACGCGGTGCAAAAATTCCCCGCCGCGCTGCAGTCCCTCTGCATCGATCGAATGCTCGACCCCCGGACAGCTCAGCGTTTCAACCGGGACCCCGGCTGCGGACAGGGCGGTTTCCGCCTCGGCCATCGACGAATACGGCACCAGCGGGTCCTCGGTGCCGTGGATCAGCAGCACCGGCGGCCGCGAGCGGATTTCGGTGCCGATCAGTTCGGGCGCGATCAGGCGCCCGGAAAATCCGACAATGCCGGCGAGCGGGCGCTGCCGGCGCGGTCCGACAAACAGCGACATCATCGTGCCTTGCGAAAACCCGACCAGCGCGAGGTCGCTTTCCGTGAGTCCGCGCTGCGCCAGCTGCTCGTCGATATAGGCGTCGAGGATGCCGGCGGCGGCGCGGGCGCCGGCGAGCCGCGCCTCGGCAGAGGGGTCGCGCGCGCTCAGCCATTGATAACCGTAGCCCCCCATGTCGCATGGGAACGGTGCGTTCGGCGAGGTGAACTCGACATCGGGCATTTGAGGCGCCCAGTAGGGTGCCAGGCCGATCAGATCGTTGCCGTCGGCGCCCAGCCCATGCAGCAGGATCACCAGCCGGCGCGGTTTTCCACCCGAATGCGGCGGATGGGTCGGTCCCGAAAGGGCGATGTTCATGGCGGTGCTCCGGCGGATATCGCCGAAGGCATAGCCGATGCCGCCCGACGCTGTCACGCGGCGGCGCAGGCGCGATGATCGTTACCCGCTTCGCACCGAGCCCGACCGGCTATCTGCACCTGGGCCATGTTCGTTCGGCCTGGGAAGGTTGGGCCGCGGCGCGCGCCGCTGGCGGCCGCTTTCTGCTGCGGATTGAGGATATCGACCGCATCCGCTGCCGGTCCGAATACGATTTGGCCATCCGCGAGGATCTGGCTTGGCTCGGATTCCACTGGGATGGCGAGGTTCGCCGCCAGGCGGAGCATTTGGCCGACTACGCCGCGGCGCTTCGCCGGCTCGATACCGCCGGCCTTCTCTATCGCTGCTTTTGCACGCGAAAGGAGATCCGAGCCGAGATCGCCCGCGCCGGCAGCGCGCCCCAAGGCGAAGAGGCTGCGCTTTATCCCGGCACCTGCCGGCGCTTGTCGCCGCGCGAGCGCGCGGCACGGCTCGCGGCGGGAGCCGATTATGCGCTGCGGCTCGATACGGCCGCGGCGACAGCCGCCGCCGGGCCGCTCGACTGGTCCGAGGATGGTCGGCTCGTCGCCGCGGAGCCGACGACGCTCGGCGATGTTGTGCTGGCACGCAAGGATGTGCCGGCGAGCTATCATCTGGCGGTCACCGTCGACGATGCGTTGCAGGATGTCACTCTCGTGACGCGAGGCGTCGATCTCTTTGCTGCGACGCACGTGCACCGCCTGCTGCAGGCGCTGCTCGGGTTGCCGACACCGGCCTACCGGCACCACGAGCTGCTCACCGATGCCAACGGCCGACGCCTCGCCAAGCGGGACAAGGCGCTGACGGCCCGGGCGATGCGAGAGGCGGGATTGAGCCCGGCGGAGATACTCGAGCAGGCTCAGTCGAGCGGGCGGTGAAGCCCGGCGGCGACGTCGAGGTATTCCGGGTCGTCCGGCCGCAGCACCCCGTGCCGCACGGCAAAATCGAGGATCACGAGGTTGACGTTGAACTTGAACTCGGCGGTAGTGCGGATGCGTTCGAGGGCCTCCGACAGCGGCATAAGCTCGAACCCGGCGATTTCGCCATCGGTGTTCGCGGGGATGAAATCCCCCGGCACCTCGAGGTCGTAAACAAACATCACGTCGTCGCGGATGCCGAGCTTGGTCTCCATACGATACGTCAGCGCCCCAACCGGCACCGCGCGGCCGATCAACTCGGGGCCGATCGACGCCTCCTCCTCGGCCTCCTTGACCAGCGTCGCCGACGCGTTGTGGCCATTGCCGATGCCGCCGGCGACGAGATTGTCGAGCTTGCCCGGCGCCACCTGCTTGTTCGAGGCGCGGCGCCCGATCCACAACCGGTAACCCTCGCCGTCACGGCGGTAGCCGTTGACATGGATGCCGTAGGCCCGGACGCCAAAGAACGGCACCGCGCCGCGGTCGAGCCGCAGGATCGGCGGCGCGCCCCAGCGCGGCGCCACATCGAACCTCTCGTTGCGCGCCTTCGGGATGTGCCGGTCGGCGACAAGCTCGTCGACCACCTCGTCGACCGCGTCGCTGACCGCCTCGCAGCCGCCTTCGGCGATGAGCTTGGCCCGCTCGCGTTTTACCTCGAACACCCCGTCGTGGCGCTTGAGAAACTCGGCGTTATCGCGGCGGAGCCAGCCGATCCGATGCTCGCCCGACCAGAGCGGGATCGCCCGCGCCGGGTTGTAGCTGTTGCAGTGGCGGATGCGGTCGGCGAACGACATCAGGCGGTCAGCACCAGTTCGACGCCCGGCACGCGGCGCATGCAAT
>JAFAWI010000423.1 GCA_019241915.1 Alphaproteobacteria bacterium | reverse complement strand
CCCCGTGGTGCGCGAACTCATCAGCGCCGCCGGTGCCGAGTTGCGCTTGTTGCCGCCCTACTCGCCCGACCTCAATCCGATCGAGCAGGCCTTCGCCAAGCTCAAGGCCCATCTGCGCAAAGCCCAGGAACGCTCGATCGACGCCCTCTGGCAGCGCATCGGCAACATTCTCGACCTGTTCAAACCGGCCGAATGCGCCAACTTCTTCGCCAACTCAGGCTATGCTCGAACCTGACCGGATTCTGCTCTAGCGCAGCGCGCCGGACGACTTCATCTGCGCGACGGCGTTGGCGATGTCGGCGCCCCAGGCGCGGTAGCCCGGGCTTGTCAGGTGCTGGCCGTCGGTGGTCGGCCACTGCCCCGGCTGCGCGAACTTGGTCGAATCGACATAGGCGCATGGCGCCACCGATTGCGACAGAAACTGCGAGACCTCGCGCACCCGCGAATCGTCCTTGTGATAGGGCGAATCCGCCTTGCCGAACACCGGCCCGACCCAGACGCACGACGCATTGGCGGCGCGGATGCGCCCCGCCAGCATCTGAACCGAGGCGTATATCCAGGCCTGCGGCATTTGCGGCGAGCCGTAGCCGGCCATCGCGTCGGCCGCCTCGACGATCACCAGGTTGGGGTGGTGCTGCGCCAAGAGGTCGTTGATCTGCCAGGTGACCGCGGGCTTGTCGCGCTCGTCCACGATCGGCGTCTTGTCGAGCCGCTGCGCGCGGCCGCACCACACGGTGGTCTTTTGCAGCCAGGCGTCGGCGCTGGCCCCGCACATGCCGTAGGAATAGACCGTCGCCCCCTGCGCTTCGAGCGCCTCGTGCAGCGACGAGATCAGACGGCTCGGCCCCGCCAAGTGGCTGTCGCCCAGCACCAGGATCACCAACCCGGCAAGCGCACCGTTCATCGCCGCTCCCCCTACTCTCCCACTCGCCCGCAACCCGGTGCGGCGCCGCCCGCCCGACCTCGGCTGCCAGCCTGCAGCCGCGCCGCAGGCCGCGCCTTCGTCTACCCGAAAAGGCCGGACAATCCGCTACAAGCGGTTTCGCGGCTGGTCGCGCGCCGCGATCGATGCCGGATCGCTGTCGGCCACCGGCGCGAACCAGTCGAACGTCTTGCGCAGGTAGATCTTGCCGATCCCCTCGACGTAATTGTTCGAATTGTCGAGGCTCGCCGAGGCGCCGATCGCCAGCGTCCGGTCGATCTGGTATTCGAGCTGCCCCTTGAAATTGAACGCCGGCCCGGTCTCCTCGGTGCCGGCGAGGATCGTGTTGCCGCCGGCCAGCGCCAGCGCGCTCTGCGCCGCCGGGTTGTGCGGGAAGACCAGGCTGGAATCGGCGTTGAAATGCTGCACGCCGAGCGCCGCCGAGGCGAGCCAGCTCCACGGACCGGCATGTCCGGTGTACTCGACCGGGAAGGTCAGCACCTCGTAGTTCTGCGGGCTGAAATAGCCGCCCTGGCCGAAGGTGAAGCCCGACAGGTTCTTGTCGTACCCGGCATAGAACGCCGAGACGCCGACCCGCAGCACCCAGTTGTCGCCGCGCCACGGCCGGAAATAGATGCCGAGCAGCGCGTCGCGCGTGCTGTTCTCGGCGACATTCTTGCCGGTCAGCACCGCGGCCCCCGCGCCGCCGTAGGCGCCGAAGAAATCCTGGTCGTCGTAGTACGCGGTGACGTGGCCGCCGGTCTTGACGACGCCGCCCCAGGTCGAGTCGTTGCCGAAGGCGCCGCCGGTCAGCGCGTTTGCCGCGCCGAGCGACGCATGCGTCCCGGCATACGACAGCACGCTGTCGGTCACCGGCTGGCGCAGCCCCTCCAGCCGCACGCTGAGCGTGTCGTTGAAGAACTTGGGCGTGAACGCGACGTTGCCGACCAGGTTGGTCACCGGGAAGCCGAGTGGCGAGGTGCCGATTTGCCCGCTGAAGTCCCGGTACGTGTAGCTGCCGAGGATGCCGACCCCGGTGGCGTTCTGTTCGCCCGACGGGACCAGCGGAACGCCGCGCGCCGCGAGGATCGGGTTGGCGCCGAACAGGTTGAGCTCGCCCGCGGTGACCGCCCCGTTGGCGTCGAGATAGACCGGCAGCACCGCGACGCGCGCGGTGCCGGTGTACCACGGCGAAAAGCTGCCTTCGAACGAGCCGCCGACCTCGTTGAGCCGGTTGAGCCCCTGGTCGCCGCTGTGCGCGCGGAAACCGAGCCCGGCAATGAGGGTCGGGTTGGCCTCCGCCTCGATCTGTTCGAGATTGCGGTCGATCAGCACTTCGAGCGTGTCGTTGGGCGAATAGGTGATCGCCGCATTGCGCTGGTAGCCGTCGATCGGCGGCGGCGGCTGCAGCTCGACCTGCGCCACCTGCACGCTGCGCGGGCTGGCGCGCAGATCGGCCGACCCGGCGGTGCGGGCCGCCGGCCGGCCTGCCGCGCCGGCGGGCAGGTCCGCCGAGTCGGCGGTGCGCGCGTCGATCGGCTCCCGCGCGCTCGCGCTGTCGAGATCCGAGACGGTCTGCGCCGCAGCGGCAAGCCGCTGCAGCCGCGGCGGCGTCGGCAGCACCGCGGCGGCCGGCTCGCCCGGCACGCCGGGCCGCCGGCTGGGCAGTGTCGGCGCCCCCGGGATCAGGTCGTCGCTGTCCGCCGCGGCGACGGTCGCCGGCGCGACCGGCCGCCGATGCGCCACCGCGCGCGGCGGCGCGGCCGGCCGCGGTTTCGCCGGTGCAAGATCGTCGCTGTCGGCGGAGGCCGCTGTTGTCGGCGCCGACGCGGTCACCGCGGGCGCCGTCGGCATCGCCGTCGCTGCCGTTGCCGGCGCGGCCGCCGCAACCGCCCCCTGAACCGCCGCCGGCGGGTCGTCCGGAATGTCGCAGATCTCGGCCGCGCTGAGCGCAGCCGGCCGGCCGGCGAGCCCGGCCGGGAGCAGCGCCGTCAGTTCGGCGGCGCGCGCGTTGTCGGCCGCCAGATGGCGCAGCCGCTCGAACAACGCGTCGGCATCGTCGCGGTTGCCGCGCGCCAATTCGAGCAGGCCCTGCCGGTACAGCGCGTCCGGCTGCGCCGGGTTCAGCGCCAGCAGCTTGTTGAGGATGTTGCCGGCGAGGTCCGGGCGCTGCTGCGCGCGCCAGTACTCCGCCCGCTCGAGCATCAGCTGCTCGCCGGCATCGACCGCCACCGCAAGACCCGAGGGAACCGCGACCGACAGCAGCAGCCCAAACGCCAGCGTGCCGCGCGACGACTTCATTGCGACCCCTCTCGAAGCAGCGCGGTATGGCGGGCGGACGCCGGCGGCGGCGTCTGCGATCGCCGGAACGGGTTGGGCGGCAAGGCCTGGACCGGGGCGATCGAGGTCGGCTCCGAACTGGTCGGCGCGGTCGGCCCGTTCTGCTGCCGGTTCAGCGTGCGCGCCGTCCGCAGCGCCTCGACCGCCGCGCCGTTGTTACCGCGCTGCTCCTCGATCTGCGCCTTCAGAAAGAACAGCCACGGGTTTTGCGCATCCTGCGCCATCGCCTTGTCGAGATAGATTTGCGCCTGGCGGGTGTCGTGCGCCAACAGACACCCGCCGATAATCCCGCGCAGCACGTCGATATTGTCCGAATCCTGCTGGTAGGCCTTGTCGAAATACGCCAGCGCCTCCTTGTCGCGGCCGCTCGACGCATAGATCGACCCCGCCTCGATCAACAGCCGCGTATCGTCCGGGTTGTCGGCGAGCAGCTGCGAAATCTGGTCCCACGCCGCCGCATAATCGTGTTTGAGGCGCAGCCTCTCCGAGCGGCCGACCGCCAGATAGATGCGCACCGGCGTCACGCTCTCGCGGTTCTGGTCGTTGATCCGCCCGCTCGCCTCCATTTGCCGCATCACTTGTGCGGCCTCCTCGTCGTGGTGACCGGCGATCATCAAGATCATCGCGTAGTCGGCGCCGGCCTTGATGCTGTCGGGCCCGCCGCTTTCATACGCCTGGCGCGTGATCTGCAGCGCGGTCTGCGGGTCGCGCATATCCTTAAGCAGCACAAACGGCGCCTCGCGCTTCTCGTCGGTGTGCACGCTCGGGTCGCTGTAGAGCGCGGCCAGCATCTGCCGCGCCTCGTCGCTGCGCCCGGCCTTGGCGAGCGCCTTGGCCTTGTCGATCGTGCCGCGGACATAGACGCGGTCGCGGAAATTGTTGATGTCCTTGGTGCGCAGGTTGACCGGGATCGAGTTGATCTTGTCGAGCGCCGACGCCCAGCGGTCCTGCTGCGTGTCGAACATCGCCGACACCAGGATGCTGGTCGGCGTGTTGCCGGTCGCCGCCGGATCGACGACGGCAAACGCGCCGTTGACGTCGCCCTGCCCGGCAAGAAAGCGCGCGTAGTCGAGCCGCAGCCACGGGTTGCTCGGATCGGCCGCCATCGCCGCCTTGAACTTGGCCGTCGCGCCGGCGACATCGCCGTTGGCCGACAGATCCTTCGCCTCGGTGCGCAGCTTCTCGGCCTCGCCGCCGCCGCTGCCGGCCATGCGCGCTTTTTCGGCCGGGCTCATGCGCGCGGTCAGCTGTTCGTATTCGGCCGTCTTGTTCTGGTTGCGCAGCGCGTTGGCGAGGCCGATCGTCGCATCGGGATTGCCCGGCCGATAGCGCAGCGCCGCGCGATAGGTCGCCTCGGCCGCCGGCGCGTCCTGCATCTTCGCCTCGACATCGCCGAGCACCAGCAGCGCGCCCCACTGGTCCGCCCGCGGGTGGGCCAGCAGCGGGACCAGCATCGCGCGCGCCGCGGTGTAGTTTTTCGCCGCCGCGGCCCGCTTGGCCTCCTCGACCCGCGCCCAGAACGCCGCGGTGTCATAGGCCGCCGCGAGCGCGCCGCGCTGCTCCGGCGCGCCGCGCATCGCGCGGCCGAGCAGGTCGCGCGCCTCGGCAAAGCGCTGCTCGCGCAGCCGGATCAGCCCGAGCTGGCCGAGCGCCCCGGCGTCGTTCGGGTTGTTGCGCAGCTCGGCCGAGACCTCGCGTTCGCTCTGCGCGATGTTGCGCGGATTGAGGTTGGCCGAGCCGGCGCCCGCCGGCTGCTTTCTGAAATCGGCGAGCAGCTGCTTGATCTGCTCGTCGTCGGGGTACTGCGCGAGAAACTGCTGCAATGCGGTGCGCGCGGCGGGCGACCCGCCCAGCCAGGTCAGCGCCTGCTTCCACGCCTGCGCTGCGCTGGCGCCGACCGACGGGTCCTTGCTCAACTGCGCCAGCATGCCGATGCCCTGCATCCGGGTCGGCTCGCGGTAGGTGTAGAGCTCGGCCAGCGACAGCTTGATCTGCGGGTCGTTGGGTGAGTTCTTGGCGAGCTTTTCGAGCCCTTGGCGCGCCTCGTCCCAGCCCTGTGGCGTGCCGGCGAGCGTCATGTAATATTCGACGCCGTAGGCCGACGGCGGCGGCCCCTTGAAGATTTCCTGATATTTCTGCACCGCTTCGGGCAATTGGCCCGCCTGCACCAGCTTGCGCGCCTCGTTGAGGTCGGTGGCGCCGACC
>JAFAWI010000332.1 GCA_019241915.1 Alphaproteobacteria bacterium | reverse complement strand
TTTCGCGCGGCTGCTCGACAAGGCCGACGCCATCGTCGAGAACTTCCGCCCCGGCACCATGGAGCGGCTTGGCTACGGCTGGGAGCAGCTCCATCCGCGCTACCCGCGGCTGATCTACGCCGCCGCGTCCGGCTTTGGCCATACCGGGCCATTCTCGCATTACCCCTCGTACGATATGGTCGTTCAAGGGCTGGGCGGGATCATGAGCATCACCGGCCACCCTGGGCAGCCGTCGCCGCGCATCGGCACCTCGGTCGGCGATCTCGCCGGCGGGCTCTACACGACGATTGCCCTCAACGCGGCACTGCTGCACCGCGAGCGCACCGGCGAAGCGACCAAGGTCGATGTCGCGCTGTTCGACTGCCAGCTCGCATTGCTCGAAAATGCGATCATGCGCTACACGACGACCGGCGAAATTCCCGGGCCGCTCGGCGCGCGGCACCCGTCGATCACGCCCTTCGAGGCGTTCAAGGCAAAGGACGGCGACATCATCATCGCCGCCGGCAATGACGGGTTGTGGCTCAAGCTGACCGAGGCGCTCGGCCATCCCGAATTGGCCGACCGGCCGGAATACAAGACCAATCCGCAGCGCAACCAGCACCAGCAGCAGCTCAAAGCCGAGATCGACACGATCTTGTCGGCCGAGACGCGCGACCACTGGATCGCCAAGCTTGAAGCGGCCGGCCTGCCCTGCGGGCCGGTCAACAATGTCGAGCAGGCGCTGGCCCATCCGCAGGTCGATGCACGCAACATGCTGATCGAGGTCGACGACGCAACGACCGGCAAGCTGCGCCTGGCCGGCAACCCGATGAAGCTGTCGGCCTTTGACGATCCGGCGACGCGGGCGCCGGCCCCCGATCTCGACGCGGATCGAGCGAAGATCCTGCGCGAATTGGGCATGTGACGCCGGCGCTGGCACCGCGACCGAGAGCGCCGCGGTGATGGCCTTCCGCCGCGGACGCCGGCGTCGGCGCGGGCGCGCATCGCGCCTGATACGTCGCGTCCTCGGCACCTTCCTCATTGTTCTGGTTGCCTTGGCCGGCGGCGCTTACGCCATGCTGCGCGCCTCGCTGCCGACGGTCGATGGCCGGGTTGCCGTCGCGGGCTTGCATCGAGCGGTTTCCATCGCGCGCGACCCGGACGGGGTTCCGACGATCACCGCCGGGGATGACGATGACCTCGCCTTCGGCCTCGGCTACGCACACGCGCAGGACCGGCTGTTCCAGATGGAGCTGCAGCGGCGCTACGGGGCCGGACGGCTGGCCGAGCTGTTCGGCGCCGGCGCCATCGCGATCGACACGCAGATGCGGGTGCTGGGGCTATATCGCGCCGCCGAGGCGGCGTTCCCGCTGCTGTCGCCGCCGGTGCGCAGCGGCATCGAAGCCTACGGCGCCGGAGTCAATGCCTATGTCGCCGCCCATGGCTGGCGGCTGCCGCCGGAATTCCTGCTGTTGCGGGTCAAACCGGAGCCGTGGAAACCGGCGGATACACTGGTGTGGGGCAAGCTGATGGACTTTCAGCTCGGCGGCAACTATCGCGGGGAGCTGTTGCGCGCCCGCATGGCCCAGACCGTTTCCTCCGACGACTTGGCCTTTCTTTACCCGGACTACCCGAAGGACGGACCACGCACGCTCGCTGCGCTGGCGCCGCTCTACCGCCAGCTGCCGCTGGAGCGGCTCTATGCGGCCTTGCCGGAGGCGCTGGGTCCACATCTTGCGTCAAACAACTGGGTCGTCGACGGCGCCCACAGCGCCAGCGGCAAGCCGCTGCTCGCCAACGACCCGCATCTTGCATTCTCCAGCCCCGGCTTCTGGTATCTCGCGCGGCTCAAGACGCCGCAGCACGAAATCGAAGGCGGCACGATCGCCGGGGCGCCCTTTGTCGTCATCGGGCACAACGAGAAGATCGCCTGGGGCTTCACCACGACGACCGCCGACATCGAGGACCTCTTCATCGAGAAACTCGACCCGGCGGATCCGAGCCACTACATGCTCGCCGACGGCAGCGTTTCGTTCCGGACGCGGCAGGAGATGATCGAGGTGCGCGACGGTCAACCGGTGACGCTGACCGTGCGCTCGACCCGGCACGGGCCGGTCGTCACCGATATGCTGCCCGCCGGCACCATCGACAGCGGCTACGTGATGGCGCTGCAGACAACGTTTCTCGACGAAAACGACCGCAGCGCCGAGGCGCTGTGGGGGATCGATCGGGCGAGCGACTGGACCGGCTTTCGCGAGGCGCTGAAAAATCTGGCGGGGCCGCCGCAGAACATCGTCTACGCCGATAGCGCCGGCACGATCGGCTTTATCGCTGCGGGTCGCATCCCGATCCGCAGGAACGGGGACGGCTGGCTGCCGGCACCGGGCTGGACTGCCGACTACGATTGGCAGGGTTATATCCCATTCGACGACCTGCCGCAGGCGACGAACCCGGCATCGGGCCACTTTGTCAGCGCCAATAACAAGATCGTACCCGACAGTTATCGCTATTTCATCAGCCGCGACTGGGACGTGCCGAACCGTGCCGAGCGGATCGAGCAACTGCTGGCGGCGACGCCGCGGCAAACGCCGCAAAGCAGCGCCGCGATCCAGGCCGACACGCTGTCGCCGATGGCGCAGCGCCTGGTGCCGCTAATGACGCGGATCGTACCCGGGAGCCAGGCGGCGCGCGAGGCGACCGAGCGGCTGCAGGCGTGGGATTTTCATATGGATGCGGATAAGGTCGAGCCGCTGCTGTTCACGGCTTGGCTGCGCCACTTTGCGCACGCCCTGCTGTTCGGGCGGCTGGGCAATGCGGCTGGCGACTATTGGGACCTGAAGCCGCAGGTCATGGAGGCCGTGCTGACCCAGCGTCGCGATTGGTGTGGCGATCCCAAACGGCGCGAAGCAACGTGCGAGACGCAACTCGCGAAAAGCCTCGACGCCGCGCTCGACGAGCTGCGCCACGCCTACGGACCCGAAATGGCGCAATGGCAATGGGGCCGCGCCCACGTCGCCTATTTTCCCAATGCGTTGTTCGAGCGCATCCCGCTGCTGCGCGACTGGCTACGCGTCGCGATCCCGACCGCGGGCGCATACGACACGGTGAACCGCGGACCGAGCACGATCCGGGACAGCGAACGGCCCTACGAGCAGCGCTACGGCGCCGGGCTGCGCATCGTCACCGATCTCGCGGCGCCCGCCGACTCGCGCATGATCATCGCCCCCGGCCAATCCGGAAACCCGCTGTCGCACCATTACGCCGACCTGCTGGCGCGCTGGCGCGCGTTCGACGGGCTGGTGCCGGCCAAGGCGCCGGCGGCCGACACATTGACACTGGAACCGGCGCCATGAGCGCGTTGCCGGTCGCCGCCGACGATATCCGAAGAGCCGCGGCGGCAATCTCCGGGGCGATCGGCAGAACCCCGTTGGTGGCGGCGCCGTGGCTGTCGGACAGCGCGGGCTGCAGCGTTTGGCTCAAGCTCGAAACCCAGCATCCGACGGGCTCGTTCAAGGAGCGCGGCGCACTTAACAAGCTGCTGACATTGAACGAGAACGAGCGTGGCGCCGGGATCGTCGCGATGTCGGCGGGCAACCACGCGCAAGGCGTCGCCTACCACGCCCGCCGGCTCGGCATTCCGGCGACGATCTTGATGCCGCAAGGGACCCCGTTCACCAAGATCGACCGCACCGAGGCTCTGGGGGCGACGGTGGTGCTGCAGGGCGACGGACTCGCGGCGGCGCGGCGCGCCAGCGAGGCGCTCGCGCACGACAGGGGGCTGGTGCCGATCCACCCCTACGACGACCCCGCGGTGATCGCCGGCCAGGGCACGATTGCGCTCGAAATGCTCGCGGAGCGGCCGGCGCTGCAGACGCTGATTGTGCCGATCGGCGGCGGCGGGCTGATCTCCGGCATCGCGGTTGCGGCCAAGGCGATCAAACCGGACATCGAGATCGTCGGTGTGCAATCGGCGCTCTACCCGGCCATGCTCGATGCGCTTCACGGCGTGGAGCACGATGCCGCGGCGGCGCCGTCGACATTGGCCGAGGGCATTGCAGTCAAGGAGCCGGGCCAGCTTACCCGTCGGGTTGTTGCGGCGCTGGTCGCCGACATTCTGCTCGCCGACGACACCCAGATCGAGGCCGCGATCGAGCATCTGATCGACCGCGAGAAGCTTGTCGTCGAAGGCGCCGGCGCGGCGGGGATAGCGGCGCTGTTCGCCAACGCGGCGCGGTTTCGCGGCCAGGAGGTCGCGATCGTCGTCACCGGCGGCAACATCGACGCGCGGCTGCTCGCGTCGGTGTTGATGCGCGGGCTGGTGCGCGAGGGCTGTCTCGTCTGCCTGCGCTCGGAGCTGCCCGATGTGCCGGG
The DNA here is from genome assembly GCA_019241915.1 of Alphaproteobacteria bacterium. GTDB lineage: Bacteria > Pseudomonadota > Alphaproteobacteria > ATCC43930 > CGMCC-115725 > DATARH01. The sequence continues at coordinate 752 of JAFAWI010000332.1, read as the reverse complement.
GGCCCTGGCGCGCGTCTCGACCATCATCGGCAATCGCGGCGGCAACATCATCGAAGTCCGCCACCAGCGGCTGTTCCAGGACGCCTCGGTCAAGCGCGCCGAGCTCGACCTGGTGATCGAGACACAGAGCCGGCGTCATGTGACTGCGATCGTCGATGCGCTGGCCGAAGCCGGCTTCCCGACCGAATTGCTGTCGGCGACCGGCCACCGCGGCCTGCCTATGGCTCCATAGTCTCAACCGGGGCCACCAGCACGCGGTCGACGCGCCGCCCGTCCATCTCCACCACCTCGAAGCGGAAACCCCCGACGAGCACCCGGTCCGCCACCATCGGCACCCGGTTGAGCCGCGCCATCAAGTAGCCCCCGAGCGTATGGAAGTCGGCATCCTCGCCGGGCAGGTGCGCCAGGCGCAGCGCCTGCTTTACATCGTCGAGCGCGACCATGCCGTCGAACAGCCAGCTGCCGTCGTCGCGGTGGACGACGCGCGGGTCCGCGTCGATGCCGCCGGGCAAGTCGCCGACCAGAGCCTGCAGGATGTCATGCAGGGTTACCAGGCCTTCAAGGTCGCCGTATTCGTCGACGACCAGCGCGAGCGCTTCGCCTGTCGTCTTGAACACTTCGAGTGCGCGCAGCACGGTCACCGTATTCGGCAGAAACAGCGGCGTGCGCACCGCCCCACGGATATCGAGCGGCGCTTCGCTCAGCACTTGGTCGAGCAGATGCTTGACCTGGACGACGCCGGACAACTGGTG
>JAFAWI010000324.1 GCA_019241915.1 Alphaproteobacteria bacterium | reverse complement strand
GCATTCAGCAGGTCCACCGACTGCCTCGGCGGAACGACCGGGTCGTGGGCGGCATGCGCGATCAGCAGCGGCACCCGCAGCATCTCCGGGTGCCTGAGCGGCGAGATCGCGTCGAGATCGGTCTGCTCCTCGCCCCGGATTCGGCTCTGGAACTCGCGGACGTAGCGGCGCGGGATGAAGGGATTGGCATTGTAGCGCAGCATCGCGCGCAAGTCGGTAGGCCCGGCGAAGCTGATCGCGCAGCGATAGCGTTGCGGGCTGCGCATCGCGCCCCAAAGCGCCGCATAACCGCCGTAGGAGGCACCCATGATGCAGACGCGCGACCCGTCCGCGATGCCCTGGTGCACCAGCCAGTCGACGCCGTCGTCGACATCGTCGATCATGCCCGTCCCCCATTGGCCGTAGCCGCGCTCGGCGAACTGGCGGCCATAGCCGGTCGAGCCGCGATAATTGGGCTGCAGCACCGCATAGCCGCGGCTGGCGAGGAACTGGACCTGGGGATCGAACTCCCAGCTGTCGCGCGCGAACGGGCCGCCATGCGGCATCACGATCAAAGGCAGGCCATGCTCGCCGCGCCCCGGCGGCAGGGTGAGGTAGGCGGGGATGTCGAGGCCGTCGCGGCTGCGATAGGTCACCGAGCGGACCGGCGCAAAACGGCGGCCGACGAGATTCGTGTAGGGGCTGGCGAAAATCTCCATCCGCCGCGCCGCCTGGTCAAAGACATAATATGTGCCGGGATCGTCGGCGGCCGAGGAGAAGACGAGGACGCGGTTGCCGTCACGGCTGCGGTCGAGGATCGTGTTGGTATGGTCGGGGAAGGTGTGGTCGATCCGCGCCTGCAGCCGCTCCAACTCCGGGGTCATCCAATGCACGTGCGGGCGGTCGTCCTCATAGGCGACGCCGTCGAGCCCGCCGTCGACATTGTAGATCGCGCGCGTGACGTCGACGTCCGGCCTCGCAAAGAGGACGGCGCCGCGCGTGTTGGTCGCGAAATCATAATCATAGACGGCGAAGCGGCCGGTCTCGGCATTGGTGATGACGATGCCGCGATTGGTGTTGGTGAGGAAGCGCACCGAATCGATAACGCTGTCGTCGTCGCTGTTGCGGCGGTTGTCGACGAGCTGGAGCGGCGCCCCCGCGCTGGGCCGGTAATAGATGCGGGTGCGATGCTCCTCATAATCGGCGCCGACGCGGACCACCCCCTGGCTGTCGGCGAACCAGGTCCAGACGCCGTGGACCGGCGGCTGCACCTCGACCGAGGCGCCGGTGGCGAGATCGATGCGGAGCACGCGCGGCGTGTGATCGAGGTCGGCGAGGCTCGACAGGAGAATGTAGCGCCCGAGCGGATCGGCGAAGATCACGTTCTGCACGAAGCCGGTCCCCAGCGTCCGGCTGTTGTGCGTCTCGAGGTCGAAGCTCGAGGCCTGCTGCACCGGCACTTGAAACGCATTCCCGCCGCTGTTGATCGAGAAGGTGGAGGTGAGCGTGATCAGAAGGTGCGTGTCGCCGGCCCATTGGAAACTCTGATTCCCGCTCGCGGGGATCAGCAGCGGCTGCGATGGGTTGCCGTGGTTGAGCGTCCAGATCGCGATCGTCTCGCGCCCGTCGCCCGAGACGCGGGCGGCGATCTTCGTCCCGTCCGGCGAGATCTGCGCATCGGAGAGGAAGGGCAAAGCGGCGAAATCCGCGGCGGAAATCGGGCCGTTCGGCGCGGCCGCCGTCGTCAGCGCGGCGGCCGGCGTCTCAGTCAATTGCATGGCCGCGCTAAGCGACGCGGCGAGAAGATATTTGAAGAAATGCATAGGACCCCACTCCCGCCGCCAGGATAAACGCGGGGCGGAAGCACTGTAAAGACAGGAAAAAGGCCCGTCGAACCGAAGTCCGACGGGCCTTTTTCTTTACGCTGCCGAAAGGATCGTTCGGCGCCGCGGGATCAGCCGGCGTGGCCGGCGAGCGCGGCAAGCAGCAGCAGGGCGACGATGTTGGTGATCTTGATCATCGGATTCACCGCCGGGCCGGCCGTGTCCTTGTAGGGATCGCCGACCGTGTCGCCGGTCACCGCGGCCTTGTGGGCCTCGCTGCCCTTGCCGCCATAATTGCCGTCCTCGATATATTTCTT
>JAFAWI010000536.1 GCA_019241915.1 Alphaproteobacteria bacterium | reverse complement strand
GCACCGAATCGTCGCCAAATCTTGTCGCGCAGCCGGCTCATCGAACCGCAGGCTAAGCCAGTTCAGCCCACGATTGAATAGGCTTTGGTGTCCGGCTACTCCTGCTCGGTCAGCGGCGCCCCCGACTTTCGGGCAAGTCGGCGCCAGATGCGGCCGCTCTCGACCGCTTGCCACAACCCGATCACCGGCAGCCCGATCGTCAGGTCGCGGGCACGCTTCAGCAGCGACAGCGCCAGCGCCATCTCGGGGCTTAGCCCGAATGCCCCGCCGAGCAGAACATAGGCGCCTTCCTGGACGCCGACCGAATTGGGAACATAGAACGCCGTGCTGCGGATCGCGTACACGAGGCTCTCGATCACCATTGCGCTGCCGAACGGGACCGGCCGGCCGGCAAACCAGAGCGCCACGAAAATCTCGCTGGCACTGGCGATCCAGCACGCCAGGTGCAACAGAAAGCTGAGGCAGATGCCGCCGCGTCGCCTATAGATCGCGTCGAGCGCCTGGTGCAGCGCGGCAGCGCCCGTGGCGGTGCGCGCGGCCCAGCCCTGGCCGAGATGCTGGGCGATGCGGTCGATAAAGCGGATACCGCGCCGCTGCACCACGATAAACGCGACCGCCAAGCTCCCCGACACCGCGAGGCCGAGCACCACGAAGCCGGGCGCGATGCCGCGTGCCTCGAGATGCAGCAGCCAGATGAGGCCGAGCGCGACATAGGCGAGCTGGCTGACAAATTCGAGCGTGACATCGACGATCGTGCTCGCCGCGCCTTGCGTGGCGGGCACGCCGGCCAGCGCGACCGCGCGCGTCCCCAGCACGTAGCCGCCGACCTGCGACAGCGGCAGCACCTCGGAGCCGGCGTCGCGCACAAAACGGCCCCACACCGTCACCCAGATCCGGATGTGCGGCAGCAACGCGGCCCAGCCGAGACCCATCAGCGCGATCAGCAAGACATGGATCGCGGTGACCGCGGTGAAGCCGAGGAGCCCGACGGCAACCAAGGCTCCCGCCACGGCGCCGGCGCCGAAATGGATCACCAGCGCTGCCATCGCCCCAATCCCGGCGACGATCAGCGCGACGGGAACGAACCTCACGGCGTGGTCGTATTGGGACCGCGCGCCGGCAGCAGCCGCATTCCCGATAGCGCAGCGCCGGCCAGTGCCGGCAGAAAGCGCGGGCGCAGCAAGTCCGCGCCAAAAGCGGCCATCCGCCGGGCGTTCTCGGCGTAGCATTCCTCGATAAAGCGGCGGAACGTGAAGCCTTCGAGAAAGATGCTCGCCTGCGTCGCCGAGAAATCCTTGCCGTCGTTCTCCTTCTGCCCGCGCCTGATGGTGCCGACCAGCCGACCGATGGCACGCGCATAAAAACGCGCGGACACCAGCGCCCGCCAGGCGCGCGCACCGCGCCCGCGCGCCGCCTCTTGCCACGCCATCCAGTTGACAAAGAAAACGATGTGTCGGGTCTCCTCGAGCATCAGCGTGTCGAAGATGCGGAACAGGCTATCGGGCAGGAACTCGGACTGCCGGGCGATCTTAAATGCGCCGAAGCCGAGGAATGAATCGAGACATTCGCCGTAGCCGAAATCGACGAAAGCGGTGTGCAGGTCAGGGCCGATCGGCTCCAGCTCGCGCCGTTCGACCTCGATCCCGTAGCGGCGGATCATGACCTCGAGCAGCTGCGCGTGACGCTCTTCCTCGACCCCCTGCAGGTCGACTGCCTCGCGTACCAGCGGGTCGGCGATGGTCTCGGCAAAGGCGCGCACGATCGCACCGGCCCGCCGCTCCGTGTGCAGCACCTCCTGCCAGAAAGGCACTGTCCGCATCCGGTCGAGCGAAGCCTCGTCGAGCTCGGGCCACGGCAGCGCTTCCGGGTCGAAGCGCTGGTGCGTGTCGATGAACTGGCGGCAGAAATGCCGCTTATGCGCCTCGCCGCCGATGCGCATTAAGCCGCCGCCGTGGCAGCGGTCCGCGGCGCCCGCATGAACAGCCGGGCGAAGCGCACCAGCCGCGGGATCGTCATCGGCCGCAGCAGCCGCGCATCGTAACCCGCCATGCGACGGTCGTTCTCGGCCAGGCAGATGTCGATCAGCGAGGCGATCGGCAGATCGACATTGGCGATGGCCTTGCTGCCGGTCACGGTGAAGTTGTTGTCATGTTTCTGCTCGTTCTTGTCGGAGCCGATCCCGCGCGCGATGCCGATGCGCTCGCGCACCAGCCTGACCCACACCGCGACGATGCGCAGCCACCACCAGGGTTTTTGCCACCACCGCAGGTTCCGGTAGTGCCAGGCCGCCCAGTTGACGAAGAACAGGATGTGCCGCGCCTCTTCCTGGATCACCGGTTCAAACGTTTCGACCAATTCGGGCGGGAAGAACTCCGACTGCTTGGCGACCGCGAACAGGCCGAAGGCAAAAAAGCTGTCGATGCACTCGCTGAAGCCGAGCGTCATCCACGCCCATTCAGGGTGCTTCGGCCGACGGTACTCTGGCTCGGGGTCGAGCGTGATGCCGTACGCGGAGACGAGCTTCGACAGCACTTCCTTATGCCGGCCTTCCTCGAACCCATCGAGCGTGATCGCCTCGCGCAGCAGCGGATCGGTCATCAGGTCGGCATAGCTTTGCGCGCGGATTTTCGCCTTTCCCTCGGTCTGCACGGCGATGTTCCAGATCGGCAGGCCGGTCAGCCGGTCGCGCGCGTCGTCCGCGAGCACGGGCCAATCGAGGACCGCCGGTTTGTACGGATTGTGCGTATCGAGCAGCATACGGCAGAAGGCATCTTTGTGCGCCTCGCTGCCGGGGCGGATTGTGCCGGCGACCGGCGCCGACCAGTGCCGGAAAGCGAACTCGACCGCGTCTATTGTTGCTTGATCGTTGAGCAGGCGATTACCTCCATCGATGTCGCGGCCGGCGCAGCATTCATTGACTTGGCCGGGCCGCTCCCGTATACAGCGCCCTCCGCAAAATACAGGCAGTTGCCGTCGGAGCCGGTGCCGTGAAGCGCACTTACCAGCCCAGCAAGCTCGTCCGCAAGCGTCGGCATGGCTTTCGTGCGCGAATGGCAACCACCGGTGGGCGCCGCGTGCTGTCCGCCCGCCGCGCAAAGGGCCGCAAGCGCCTGTCAGCTTAGCCGCGTTGGCTGAGCCTCGGCGGAAATCGCGGCGGATAGCCGCGTCGAGCGATCGAGATGACCGCTAAACTGATCCGGCTCAAAAAGCGTGCCGATTTTCTTCGTGTTGCCGCCGCTCGTGCGCGCGCCGTGCGGCCGGGGTTGATCGTCCAGGCCGCAGCGCAGCCTGGCGTTGGCGAAGAAACAGCGCTGCGGGTCGGCTACACCGCGAGCAAGCGGGTTGGGAATGCCGTCGCGCGCAACCGTGCGAAGCGGCGGCTGCGCGCAGTCGCGGCCGCGACCTTGCCACGCCTCGGCAGGCCCGGCACCGATTACGTGCTCATCGCGCGCGGCGAAACCGGCGCGCGCCTTTACGCCGAATTGCTCGCCGATGCCGAAGGGGCGCTGCGCCAGCTCGCGCGCCCCCGCCATGCAGCGGCGGAGGGCTGAGATGGCGCCTTCGACTCGGCTGCTCGGCCTGCTGCTGCGCCTGCTGATCCGTGGCTGGCAGTTGCTGCTCGCGCCGGTGGTGCCGCCGGCCTGCCGCTATTGGCCGAGCTGTTCGCATTACGCCGAGGAGGCCATTGCCGCGCACGGCCCCTGGCGCGGTGGCGTGCTGGCGCTGCGCCGGCTCGCCCGCTGCCATCCTTGGGGCGGCAGCGGCTATGATCCGGTGCCGGCGCCGCGCCCGAGCCACATGCGATGATGGACCAGAAGAACCTGCTGCTGGCGATCGTGCTGTCTGTCGCGATCCTGTTCGGCTTTCAGTGGGCGTTTGAGCGGTTTCTTCCGCATCCCTCGCCGAACCAGACAGCGCCGACGCTGCCCGCGGCGCAGCCGGCACCGGGCGCCGCCAATCCGGCGCCGGCGGCCGAGGCGCCTGCCGGCGGCACTGCCCCGGCCGGCGCCGCCAGCACCGCGCTGGCTGCGACCCGCGAGGCCGCGATCGCCGATCAGCCGCGGGTGAGGATCGATACGCCGCGGCTGCACGGCTCGGTGACGCTGACTGGCGCGCGGATCGACGACCTGACGCTGGCGAACTATCACGAGACCGTCGACCCCAAGAGCCCCGAGGTCATCCTCTTGTGGCCGACCGGCACACAGGACCCGTATTTCGCCGCCTTTGGCTGGGTCGGCCCCGCCGGCGCCGACATCAAGCTGCCTGACTCCGACAGCAAATGGACCCCTTCGGGCGGGCCGCTCGCCCCCGGCCGGCCGCTGACGCTGAGCTGGGACAATGGCGCGGGGCTCAGCTTCACGCGCAACATCTCGATCGATGAAAACTACATGTTCACGATCGACGAGACCGTAAAAAACGGCGGTTCGGCGCCGGTAACGCTCACCCCATATGCTCTGATCAGCCGCACCGGCACCCCAAACGTCGCCGGCTATTACATTCTGCACGAGGGCTTGATCGGCGACCTCGACGGCTCGCTGAAGGAGACCAAGTATTCGGCCTTGGCGCCGGGCAAGCCCGAGGAATTTTCCTCCACGACGGGCTGGCTCGGCTTTACCGACAAGTATTGGCTGGCGGCCTTGGTGCCGCAGCAGGGCACCGCCTTTAAGGCGCAGTTCCGGCATACCGTCGACGCCAACAAGATCGACCGCTATCAGGCCGACTATACCGGGGCACCGCTGACGGTGCCCGCCGGCGGCACCGCCTCGAATGCCACCCGGTTCTTTGGCGGCGCCAAGGAGTTCGACCTGCTGCGCGCCTACGAGGCGAGCGGCATCCCGCATTTCGACCTGGCGATCGATTTCGGCTGGTTCTGGTTTCTGACCAAGCCGATCTTCATGATCCTCCAATACTTCTACGGCTTGCTCGGCAATTTCGGGTTGGCCATCCTGCTGCTGACCTTTCTCATCAAGCTCGCCTTCTTTCCGCTCGCCAACAAATCCTATTCGGCGATGAGCAAGATGAAGCTGCTGCAGCCCGAGGTGCAGAAGGCGCGTGAGAAATACCCAGACGACAAGGCCAAACAGCAACAGGAGATCATGGCGCTCTACAAGAAGGTGGGCGCCAACCCGTTGGCCGGCTGCCTGCCGATCGTCATCCAGATCCCGGTGTTCTTCTCGCTCTACAAGGTGCTGTTCGTCACGATCGAGATGCGCCATACGCCGTTTTTTGGCTGGATCCACGACCTGTCGGCGCCCGATCCGACCTCGTTCGCCAACCTGTTCGGGTTGTTGCCGTTTACGCCGCCAGCCGTGCTGGCGATCGGCGCCTGGCCGCTGATCATGGGCGTAACCATGTTCCTGCAGCAGAAGCTGAACCCACAGCCGGTCGATCCGGTGCAGGCGCGCATGTTCATGTTCCTGCCGATCGTTTTCACCTACATGCTCTCGGCGTTCCCGGCGGGCCTGGTGATCTATTGGAGCTGGAACAACCTTCTCAGCATCGCGCAGCAATGGGCGATCATGCACCGCCAGGGCGCGGCCTGACCGCGGCCGCTGGCGACCTTTTCCCGCCGCGCGAGCTCGATCCCGAAGAGCTGGAAGCCGGAAGACTGCTATTCGCCAAGCAGTGCCGTTTTGTTAGCGGCGCCGGCAGTTTGGAGGCGCTTCCGTCCGAGAGGCTGCCGGAGGTCGCCTTTATCGGCCGTTCCAATGTCGGCAAGTCGAGCCTCGTCAACGCGCTGACCGGGCGGCGCATGCTGGCGCGCACCTCGAACACGCCCGGCCGCACGCAGCAGATCAACTTCTTCGACCTCGGCGGCCGGCTGATGCTGGTCGACCTGCCCGGCTATGGCTACGCTGCGGCGTCAAAGGGCGCGGTCAAAGCCTGGACCTCCCTGGTGCGGCATTATCTCAGCAGCCGCGCCAGT
>JAFAWI010000424.1 GCA_019241915.1 Alphaproteobacteria bacterium | reverse complement strand
CGCTGCGAAACGCGTCGCCCTAAAAGTGACGCCAACGCGCACCGTCAGCTGGGACCACACCAAACTCGGCGGCCGGTACTGACGGGGGATCGGCGTCCCGCGCCGTTCGAGGCTTCGTGGACGCGAAGCACCTCGGCTGAGGATGAGTTTGGAGCCATTGACCAACGCCCTCATCCCGAGGTGCGGCCAGCGGGCTTTGACCGCGGCGGGAGCCTCCAAGGACGCACCTGAGCTGATTCAGCAACGGCCGAGGTTCCGGGCATTCTCAACCGAAGGCGTCCTCGACCAGCCTACCCAACACCGCGCATGCGTCGAAATGCGCCACGGCCACCTCGCGCGCGGCGCGCATTTCGGCCTCGTAATTGGCTTCCACCGTCTCGATCGCGGCGGCGGCTTCGTCGGCGGTGGTGAACGCATGGACGCCGCGGCCGGTCGGCAGGACGTTGCCGAACCCGGTATCCTGCACCACCACCGGCCGCGACGCGGCGAGATAGCAGGCGCTGCGGGTCGAGAACCAGCCGGTCCGCAGCGCGACATAGACCTGCTTGGCGACCGACACCTCCCCGCGCGAGCCGGCGATGTAGTCCTGGTAGGCTTGTGGAGTGAGCGTCGCTGTCGGTCCGTCCTCGGCCTGCCAGCCTTCGGCTGCAAGCGCGGGAAGGGGAGCCTCCGTGCCGCCAACGGCGACACGGTATGCGCGCCCGGTACGGCGCGGCAGCCCTGCGACCTTCGCGAATTCGCCGGCCTTGCCGCGATACTCCGCCCCGCCGTATTCGAGCTTTCCCTTGAACACATTCCAGGTCATCACCGTGCTCCACGGCGAGGCCGCCGTGACAACCTCGGGACGGGCGGGCCACAACTCCGGCACCACCGGCATCCGCGTTTTTTTCCAGGCGATCCCCGCGGCGGGCATCGTGCATTCCGGATGGCCGAAATTCTCGGCGTAGGTGAAATGGCAATCGTGGGCGTGGACGCCGGCGCACCAGCGGTCGACGTTCTCCGACCAGGCAGGCCGCTCGCTGAGGATGATCTGGTTGTAGCCGGGGTCGCTGTCGAGGAACACCTTGCGGCAGTGCGGCGACAGGCTGTCAGGGAAAAAGCTGCCGCCGCTGACGTTGAGAAACATGTCGGCACTGCGCGCGAATGCATCGAAGGTCGGCCGGCTCATGCCGCAGCTTTCTTCGTGCAGGTGAAGGTAGTGCCACCGGTCGGAGAGCTCGGGCGCGTAGCAGGCGAAGAAATCGTCGAGATAGGCGGACGAATATGACCGGTCGTCGGTCATAGACCGCTGCAGCGGGTCGTACGGCCAGCACCACGTGTCCTCGTGATAGACCACGTCGTGGCCGAGGCGGGCCAAGCCGATCGGGTATTGCAAATAATCCCAGGCGACGCCGCCGACCGGGTACTGCGCAGCCATGCCGGCCACGATGATCCTGAGCCGCTGCGTCGACCTCGCCATGCCGGCGCGACAACGCGGGTGGACGGCGGCTATTCCCCGCCTTCCCCGGAGCGCCGGCCTAGACGCCGGCGTATTCGGCCGAGATATCCTTTCCGGTATAATCGGTCAGCAACGCCGTCGAGGCGATGCCCACGATCGCCATGATGGCGATGTAGACGGCGATCGGGATGCTCGAGTGAAAGGTTGCGAACAGCCACGTCGAAATGATCGGCGACGGACCTCCCGCTATGATCGATGCGAGCTGATATCCGATCGACGTTCCGCTGTAGCGCAGCCGTGGCGAGAAGCTCTCGGCAATTAAGGCGGCTTCCGGGCCGTATTGCGTCATGACCGGCACCAGCGATATCGCGATCGCGGTGAAGATTACCCACGGGATGCCCGTGTTGAGCATCGCGAAGTAGACGAAACCAAAGACGCCCATCAAGGCCGCGCCCAGCATATACATGTTTTTTCGGCCGATCTTGTCCGACAATGCACCGGCGCAGACCACCCAGAGAAACCCGATAAACGTTTGGCTGATCACGCCCATCAGCACGAAATTGCGCGATTGGCCGAGCACCGTAGTGGCGTAGGTAAAGATGAACGTGCCCACGATGAAGCCCGGTCCTTGCTCGGGCAGGCGCAGCAGCGCCGAGAGGATGACCTGCTTCGGCTGGCGGCGCAGCACTTCGAGGACCGGCACGCGCTCGATGCGCTCCTCGGCGACGATGCGCCGGAAGACCGGCGTTTCGCTGATGCCGAGGCGGATCCACATGCCGATGCCGACCATGACAATGCTGATTAGGAACGGTATGCGCCAACCCCAAACGTTGAACTGCTCGCCGGACAGTTCGCTGAACCCCAGTACCGCGCAATTCGCCAGAAACAAGCCGCAGGGGGCGCCGAATTGCGGCCAGGCGGAAAGGAATCCGCGGTTGTGGTTGCTGCGCGCCCATTCCATCGCCAGCAGTACCGAGCCGCCCCACTCGCCGCCGACGCCAATGCCCTGGATCAGCCGCAGCACGGTGAGAATAACCGCACCCCACATCCCGATCTGGTCGTAGGTCGGAACGAGACCGACCGCGGTCGTCGCGATTCCGGTCAGCAAGAGGGTGGCGATCAGCGTCGCCTTGCGGCCGATGCGGTCACCCCAGTGGCCAAAAATCGCCGCTCCGATCGGGCGGCCGACAAAGCCGATGAAAAACACCCCGAACGATTGCAGCACCCCCATCAGGGGGTCGGATTTCGGGAAGAACAACGGCCCGAATACCAGCGCGCTGACCGTTCCGTAGAGCAGGAAGTCATACCACTCGATGGTAGTCCCGACGGTGCTGGCGATCAGCGCGCGCCGCAACTGCGCGCGGTGCTCGGTTTCCGACAGTCCGGCGAAGGAGACGGTCGCGTCTGCCATCGTTGCCCCCTGCGACATTTTGTTTTGCGGCCCGCTTATACAATGTCTGCGGGTCGGCGAAAACCTCGCCGCGGCGAACGCGGGGAGGCCCTGCTCCCGCGGTCAATCCGCCGGTTCGTACCCCGCCTCGGTCGAGATGTCCTTGGTGGTGTAGTCCGGCAGCATCAGGGTTGCGCCGATGCTGATGACCGCGCAGAGGACCACGTAAATCCCGATCGGGAACGTCGAGTGATAGCTGGCAAACAGCCAGGTCGAGATAAACGGCGCCGGTCCGCCGGCGATGATCGAGGCCAGCTGGTAGCCGATCGAGGCGCCGCTGTAGCGCAGGCGCGGCGTGAACGCCTCGGCAATCAGCGCCGCCTCCGGGCCGTACATCGTCATCACCGGGATGAACGACAGCGCAACCGCGATGAAGATCATTGTCGGGACCTTCGTGTCGAGCATGGCGAAATAGACGAAGGTGAACACCGCGACGAAAATGCAGCCGATAATGTACATCTGCCGCCGGCCGATCTTGTCCGAGAGCGCACCGGCGATCGGCGCCCAGATAAAGCCGAGCCCGGTCGTGACGATCAGCCCGGTCAGCAGCAGGTCGCGTGAGGCCCCCAACACCTGCGTGCCGTAGGTGAAGATGAAGGCGTTGAAGATGTAGCCGGGCGACTGCTCGGCCAACCGCAGCAGGGCGGTCAGCGCGATCGCCTTGGGCTGTCGGCGGAACACTTCGATCACCGGAGCGCGCACCGTCTCCTGGCGGTCGAGGATGCGCTGGAACACCGGTGTTTCAAGAATGCCGAGCCGGATCCACAAGCCGACGCCGACCATCACGATGCTGAGCAGGAACGGGATGCGCCAGCCCCAGACGAGAAACTGGTCACCCGAAATCCACGAGAAAATCAACACCGCCAGGTTGGCAAGAAAAAGTCCCGCCGGCGCGCCGAATTGCGGCCAAGCGGCGATAAAGCCGCGGTTGTGGTTGCCGCGCGCCCATTCCATCGCCAGCAGCACCGAGCCGCCCCATTCCCCGCCGACGCCGATCCCCTGGATCAGGCGCAACAGCGTCAGGATGACGGCGCCCCAGATGCCGATCGAATCGTAGCTGGGGACGAGGCCGACCGCCGCGGTCGCGATGCCGGTCATCAACAGCGTCACGATCAGCGTCGCCTTGCGGCCGATGCGGTCGCCGTAATGGCCGAAAATCGCCGCACCGATCGGGCGTGCGACAAAGCCGATAAAGAACACGCCGAAGGCCTTCAGCGTGTCGATCAGCGGGTCGGAGCCGGAGAAGAAGACCTTGCCGAACACCAGGCCGGTCATCGTGCTGTAGATCAGGAAGTCGTACCATTCGATCGTGGTGCCGACCGTGCTGGCGATCACCGCACGCCGCAGGTGGGCGCGGTGCTCGACCTCGGACAGCGAGCCCATCGCGGTGTCTGTCATGGCGTCCCCCGTCATAAAGCAAGATGATTTGATGTTATGGGCAGGGTAGCAGAGGGCAATGGCTGCGCCTACCGCCCCTTGATGTGCGGCTTCCGCCGTTCGCGCCATGCCTGGTGGCTCTCGGCCTTGTCCTCGGTCAGTTCGAGGGCCATGAAACGGTAAAGATCGGCGTTGGCCGCCTCGCGAAGCGGCACATCGAGGCCGAAATTGACCGCCTCCTTGGCCAGACGGGCCGCGAGCGGCGGCAACGCCGCAACATGCTCCGCGACTTCCATCGCCTTGGCCATCAGCTGGTCGTGCGGCACCAGCCACTGCGCAAGACCGACGCGATAAGCCTCATCGGCGTTGAGTGGAAAGCCCATTGCGACTTTCATCGCCTGGCCGCGGCCGATCCAGCGCGCCAGCCGTACCGTCCCTCCTTGCGCCGGCAGGATGCCGAGGCCGACCTGCGGAAGCCGCCACTCGGCCCGTTCCGACGCCACAATCAGATCGCAGCAATAGGTGACGATACAGCCGATGCCGACAGCATAGCCGTTGACCGCGGCAATCACCGGCTTGGCAAAGTCGGTCAGTAGATTGAACGCCTGGTGCCGCCGCCGCTTGGGCAACGCCTCGATCGCATCGGCGATTGAGGCGCTGGTATGGGTCTTCGGATCCTTGATGTTGGCGCCGGCGCTGAACGCGCCGCCGCGGTCGTCGCCGGTCAGCACCACGACGCGGACCGCGCGGTCGTCTTCGAGCTGCGGCAGCAGCTCTTTGAGCGTCTCGTTGTAGTCCTCGCCCCAGGCGTTGCGGGCTTCGGGCCGCGACAGGGTCAAGATCGCGACGTGACCGCGTCTTTCATGCAGAAGGGGCATTGTCGTCATCCCGGAGCTGTGCCGTCGGCAGACCGGCGCAACGGGATGATAGGCCGGCGGCGGCGTGATGCAAACGGCCGCCGCCGCCTCGGTTGGCTCAGTGGAAGAAATGCCCGTAATGAACGACGGCAAAGCCGCCGACAACGAGCACCGGTACGCCAACCCACAAAAGCAATAACGGCATGATTTATCCTCCCTCTTTTACGATGGGAGGAAAACATTCTGCTGTTCGTATCGTTCCAGTAGAAAAGCGCCCAACCATTTCGGGTTGAACAACTTAAATGATGCTCTCTTTCTTCAACTCAATCAGCTCAGCCGTAGATAAGCCGAGCCAGCCGCAGTAAACCTCTTCATTGTGCTGGCCGAGCTTTGGGCTCGGCGTCGTCGGTCGGCGGTCGGAACCGTGGAACCGCAACGCCGAGGTCGGCACCGTGATCTGCCCGATTTCGTCATGCACGATGTCTTCGAGAAATCCACGCTCGTGCATATGGGCATCGCGCATGACCTCGCCGACGTCGCGCACCGGCGCCAGCGGAATGCGGCGCTGCTTGGCGATGGCGAAAATTTCCAACTTGGGCAGCGTCCTGGTCCACGCCTCGATCGTGCCGTCGACCAGCGCGCGGTTGGCGACCCGGGCATCGGGCGTGCAGAAGCGGGGGTCGTCGCGAATGTCTTCCCGGCCCATTGCGGCGAGCAGGTTGTGCCAGTGCTCTTCGACTGCCAGGTTCATCGCGACATAGCCGTCCTTCGCCACATAGACATTAATCGGCACGCGGTTGTGGCTGGCGTTGCCGGTGCGCGGCGGCACTTGGCCGCTGCGCCAATAGGCTTCGAGTTGCGAGGTGAGGGTCGGATAGGCCGCCTCCTGCATCGCCACCTCCACCTTGCGGCCGACGCCGGTCACCGAGCGCTCGTAAAGCGCGGTGACCGTGGCCGCGTAAAGGTGGATGCCGCTGAGGAAATCCACGACCGCCGGTCCGGATTTGAGCGGCGGCCGGTCGGCCTCGCCGGTGACGCTGATCAGCCCCGATACCGCCTGAATCGTCAGGTCCATCGCCAAATTGTCGCGATCCGGGCCGCTGAGCCCGTAGCCGGTGCCCGAAGCATAGACAAGGCGCGGGTTGATCTCGTGCAACACGTCAAAGCCGACGCCCAAGCGGTCCATCACCCCGGGCGCGAAGTTTTCCAGCAAAACGTCTGCCTTCGCGGCCATGCGAAACAGCAGCTGCTTGCCTCGTTCAGCCTTGAGGTTGAGCGTGATCGCCCGCTTGTTGGAGTTCAGCATCGCGATCGGAAAGGTCGTGCTCTTGCCGCGCGGCGCGCGCCGGCGCAGCGGCTCGCCGTTGGGCGGCTCGATCTTGATGACGTCGGCGCCTGCTGTCGCCATCAGCAGCGTCGCGTAAGGGCCCTGGTACACCTGCCCGAAATCGAGCACGACCACCCCGGCGAGAGGCATGTTGGCCCGCGCGCTCATTCC
This sequence comes from Alphaproteobacteria bacterium, assembly GCA_019241915.1. Taxonomy (GTDB): domain Bacteria; phylum Pseudomonadota; class Alphaproteobacteria; order ATCC43930; family CGMCC-115725; genus DATARH01. The sequence goes on along the minus strand of JAFAWI010000424.1, from coordinate 5,497 downwards.
TGACGCGTTCTGCCAAAGCCCCTCTCCCGCTTGCGGGAGAGGAAACCGCCTGACGCAGGCACGGGGCTAACGTCCCTTGATCCCGCGCGGCTGGCGCTTCTCGGCGAAGGCGCGCGCCGCTTCCTGGAAGTCCTCGGTCAGGTAGAGGCGGAACGGAGCGGCCATGAATGTCGCCTCCTTGACCAGCCGCTCCATGTACCAGCGCCGCGTGCGCACCGTGCTGCGGACGCTGAGCGGCGGGTTGTTTGCCACTTGCCGTGCCAATTCCTTGGCCACCGCGAGCACCTCGCCCTGCGGCGCGAGACGGTTGAAGAGGCCCGCGGCCATGCCTTCTTCGGCGGTGAAGAACCGCCCGGTCAGCGCGACCTCGTCGCCGAATGCGGCGGCGTTACGGTAGTGGAACAGCGCCCAGTACCGCGACGCGCCCAGTCCGCGCGACGTTTCGGTCAGCTGAAACCGGGTGCCCGCTTCGGCGACGATCAGGTCGCATTCAAGTGTCAGCCCGAGCGCGAGGCCCAGTACGTAGCCGTGCACCGCCGCGATCACCGGCTTCCAGTTGACCGATCGGGTCAGCAGATCGGCCGAATTGGTCCCCCAGCCCTGCGGACCGCCCAGCTTCTCGAACTCGTCGCGGGCGCGCAGTTGGCGCTGGTGCACGTCGGCGCCGGACGAAAAAGCGCGGCCCCTGCCGGTGAGGATGGCGACCTCGGCCTCGCTGTCGAGGTCGAACCGTCGCAGCGCCTCGGCGAGCTGGGCAACCACCTCGTCGCTGACCGCATTGAGCTTTTCCGGCCGGTTCAGCGAGATCGTCGCGACCCGGTCGGCGCATTCGTACACGACGAAATTATCGTCAGAGGCCACCGCCGCTTCCTCCGCAAGCCCGCGCTATCGCGCGAAAAAGCTTTGCGGGGGAAGGGGTGGGCTGTCAACGGCGGCGGCCGCCGTTTTTCGGCAAGGGCCGCCTGTCTCAGCCGACGATGAGGACGATGATCAGGATCACCACCAGCAGGCCGATTCCACCCGATGGATAGTATCCCCACCCGGCGCTGTAGGGCCACGTGGGCAGGGCGCCGACCAACAGCAGAATCAGCAAAATCAGAAGCAGAAGGCGCATTGGTTATCCCCTCGTTTCTTGTTGAGGTTGTCGGGGTTAGCGGCCGGCCACCTCGCGGGCGGCGTCCTTGGCCTTGCCGACCGCGGAACGCACACGGCCTTCTGCCTTGTCGGCCCGGCCTTCGGCTTCGAGACGGCGATTGCCGGTCGCCTTGCCGGCCGCTTTCTTGATCGAGCCGGTTACCTTCTTGGCGGCCCCGGCGACGCGTTGCTTGTCCATAACCAAAGCTCCTCAGCGAAGTGGTGCTCGCTGAACAGCGGTTGCGCGCATTTGGTTCCGGCTATTGCACCGTCAGACGCGTTGGGCCTCGGCCAGCCAGCGCTCGTCGCGCGCGGATGGGCGTCGCGCGAGACGCTCGGCGAGCCGCGCGGCGGCCTTGTCGCGAGCGCCGGCGCGCAGGCACGCAACGATGTAGGTGTCCTCGAAAACCTCGCGCTGCGCATGGCTGCCGCCGATCCGCCGCAGCTCCGGCAGCGCCGCGCCGAGATGGATCATGGCGTCGGCATACTCGCCGCGGGTAAAGGCCAGCGCGCCCGCGCAAAGATCGGGCACCACCGGCCCCTGCGGCTGCCTGCCGGTGGCAACGCGTTCATGGCACCCGGCGAGCCGCCGCTCGGTCAAGCCGGTGCTCTCGGCGAGAGCGGCGTGCACGTCGGCGAAATGCACTCCGGCGCGCGGGAAATGCTGACGCGCGTGAGCGGCGACTTCCGCCCATGCCGCGAGGTCGGAGCCGGCTTCGTAGAGCTGCCAGCGCCACAGGAACGAAGCCGCGTCGGCAAGATTGAACAATGGCGGCGCTTGTGAGACCGAAGGGCGGATCGCATCGGTGTAGAGGTCGCGGGCGCGCTTCGGATTGCCACGGGCCAACTCGAACAGCGCGAGGTGCCATGACAGGTGGCAGTGCAGCTGGCCCGCGCGGTCGTACTCCGGCAGCCACGCCTCGATAAACGAAGCGCCGCGCTCGGGGTCACCCGCTTCGTGATAGCCATGGGCACGGGCGTGGGCGGCAAAAGCGTTGCGCGGGTTGCCGGCGAGCGCGCGCTCGACCTCGGCGGCGCCGCGCGCCACATCGCCCAATTCGATCCGCGCCCAGCCGAGATAGGTGAGAAACCACCAGTCTTCGCCCCAGTGCGGCGCCAGCCGCGCGAGCAGCGCGAGTTGCGCCTCGTGATGGTCGGGGCGCCCGCTGAACCCGAGCAGCCCAAAGACGCCGAGAGCCAGCGACAGCGGCACCGCGTCGCGCGGGTATTCGGCCACGTGTTGCTCGACCAGAGCCAGCGCCGCCGGTCCGTTGCCCTCCACCGCCACCGCCACCGTCTCGATGTGCCGCGCCTCGCGCGGCGTCAGCCGCGGCGCCAGTGCGCGTGCCTGGGCGGCGGCGGCCTTGGCTTCCGCGACGCGGGCCTGCACCTGGTAGAGCCGCGCCTTGGCGATGTGCGCCAGCGCGAAGTCCGGATCGGCGGCGAGCGCTCGCTCGAGCAGCGCGTCCGCACCCGCATTGGCCGACAGCATCAGGTCGACCGCCGCCACATAATCGGCGACCGGTGCGGCGGCGGCGGCGGTCACAGCAAGACCAAATCGGTCGGCATATGCCATGGCGGTATCCCTGAACCAAGCACCTCACAGTAGCGCAATTGTGAAGGGCGTTCGCTTGTCGCGGGCGCGGGCGCCGCCCCACATGCTGCGGCGGCGACACCGGCGCCGTTCTTGGGAGAACCAGCATGTCGAGATTGGCGGCGCTCGTCGTGGCGATGTTGCTCGCCGGCTGTGGCGCAGTCGCCCCGGGCGACGACAGCGACCCGATCGGCGCCTATCGCTTTTCGCACAGCCGGACGTACGGGTAGCTAACCGGCTGCGCTCGGTCCCACCATGTCCTCCGGCCGCACCCACTTGTCAAAATCGGCGGCGCTGACATAGCCAAGCTTCAGCGCCGTCTCGCGCAGCGTCGCGCCGTCGTGGTGCGCCGTCAGCGCGATCTCGGCGCTCTTCTCGTAACCGATATGCGGCGAAAGCGCGGTCACCAGCATCAGCGACTGTTCGAGATGCGCCCGGATCCGGCCCTCGTCGATGCCGATCCCGCGCACGCAATTGGCGGTAAACGAACGGCAAGCCTCGGACAGCAATTCGGCCGATTCGAGCAGGTTGAACAGCATGATGGGCTTGTAGGCATTGAGCTGGAAATTGCCCTGGCTGCCGGCAAAGGCCACCGTGTGGTCGTTGCCGAAGACCTGGACGCAGACCATGGTCAGCGCTTCGCACTGCGTCGGGTTGATCTTGCCCGGCATGATCGATGAGCCCGGCTCGTTCTCGGGAAGGGTCAATTCGCCGAGGCCGGCGCGCGGGCCGCTCGCATACCAGCGGATGTCGTTGGCGATCTTGAACAGGCCCACCGCGAGCGTACGCAGCGCCGCACTGGCCGCGACCATCGCATCATGCGCCGAACCGACGGCGAACAGATTAGCGGCCTGGCGGAACGGCAGCGCGGTCTCGTCGGCAACATACCGGGCGGCAAGCGCGCCGAAACCGGCCGGCGCATTGACGCCGGTTCCCACCGCGGTGCCGCCGAGCGGCAGCTCGTAGAGCCCGGACATTGCCGTCATGACGCCGGCCACGGCCGCGTCGATCTGTGCGGTCCAACCGGAGAACAGCTGGCCCAGCGTCAGCGGCGTCGCATCCTGCAAATGGGTGCGGCCGAGGATGACGGCGGCGGCGAGCGTCCGGCCGCGCTCCGCCAGCGCCTCGCGCAGTTCGTCGACCGCCGGCCGTGTCTCGTGTGCGATCGCCTCGGCGCAGGCGATGTGCATCGCGGCCGGGAATGCGTCGTTCGACGACTGGCTGCGGTTGACGTCGTCGTTCGGGTGGATCGGCGCGGCGGCGATTGCCCCGGCGCGGCGCGCGATTACCTCGTTGACATTCATGTTGCTCTGCGTCCCCGAGCCGGTCTGGAAGGCCACCAGCGGGAATTCGAGGTCGAGCCGCCCGGCAATTACCTCGTCGGCGGCGGCGGCGATTGCCGCTGCGCTTGCGGCGGACAGCGTGCCGAGATCGCGGTTGGCTGCGGCGGCCGCCTTCTTGACGATGCCAAGCGCCCTGATCACGCGGCGGCCCCAGACAAAGCGCGGCCGGCCGATGCGAAAATTTTCCAGCGAGCGCTGTGTCTGCGCGCCCCAGAGCCGGTCGGTCGGTACGTCGATTTCCCCGAGGCTATCGTGCTCGCGCCGCGTGTTGGCCATGTTTTCCCTCTATTCATGCGCTCGTGCTAAGATGGAAACGCGAGCGCGTGCGCGGAACTCCGCCTCGCAGGAAGGTTCGCTTGGGCCGATCCGCGGGGCGACGGTATTGAGGGCAACGGAACCGCAAGGCGCGCCCGCCGGCGTCCTGGAGGCGATCGGCGATGCGGTCTATGCCATGGACCGCGAGCAGCGGATTCTGTTCGCCAACCGGCGTGCGCTCGAATTATGGCGAAAGACCTCGGCGGACGTGATCGGCCGCCGGCTGCTCGATGTATTTCCCGACATCGCCGCCGGCGAACCCTACCGCGCCTATCGGCGGGTGCTGGAAAGCGGCGAGCCGGAGCATCTGGAGACGGTTGCGCCGGCGCTCGACCGGTGGATCGAGCTCGACGTCCATCCCGGCCCCAGCGGCGGGCTGGTCGTCGTTTTCCGCGACATTCACGACCGCAAGCGCGCCGAAGCGCGGCTGCGCGACAGCGAGGAGCGCTTTCGCTCGATGCTCGAAGCGCTGCCGAACATCGCGTTCGTCATCGGGCCGGATGGCGATGCGGTCTATTACAACCGGCAATTTCGCGATTACGTCGGCGAGCCGCTCGGGCCGGGTCTGGACGATCGCAACGCCTTGCTCCACCCCGACGATCTTCCGCAACTGGTGGAGGCGCGGCGCGAGGCAGTCGAGGCCGGCGTCGAATATATGGTCGAGGTGCGGATGCGGCGGCACGACGGCGCCTATCGCTGGCACCGCATCCAGAACCGGACGATGCATTCCGAGGGAGGGGTCGCCTACTGGCTTGGCACGGCGGTCGACATTGAGGATATGCGCCATGCCAATGAATTGCTGGAGCAGCGGGTTGCGGAGCGTACCGCAGAACTGGAGAGCGCCAACCGGCGCCTCGCGTCGCAGATCGAAGAGCGCGAGGAGGCGGAAGCGCGACTGCGGCAGGCGCAGCGCACCGAGGCGATCGGCCAGCTGACCGCCGGTATCGCGCACGATTTCAACAACCTGCTGACCTCGATTATCGGCAATATCGAACTGATCGAGGGCCGGCTGCAGCATCCCGACGAGCGCATTGCCCGGCTGCTGTCGGGCGCGCTCGCTTCGGCCAATCGCGGAGCGCGGCTGACGGCGCAATTGCTCGCCTTCTCGCGC
>JAFAWI010000338.1 GCA_019241915.1 Alphaproteobacteria bacterium | reverse complement strand
CTCCCGGCGCGAACATCAGCTGCAGATTGGGCGGCACCATCACGAAGCTGAGCCAGTTGTGCTGGCGCTCCGAGAGTCCGGCGATCGCCGGGAACATCGCCTCGGCGCCCCATCCATCGCGCATCATGCCGCCGTCAGGCGAGAGCATCGGGACATGGCGGACGATCGCGTTGTCCCCCGGCGCCATCGGGGTGAACTCGACGCCGCTTCCCGGCGGCACGCTCGGCGCGAAATCGTGCGTGCCGCGATGCACGAATTCGGGGTGGTACGCGTCGGTAAAATTTTCGAGCTGGATCTTCCAGTTCCACGGCAGCGGCGTCGTCGCCTGCACTGGCGGTACGGTCACCATCTGGTCTTCGGGATAATTCGCCCAGCACGGCTCAGCCTTGGCGAGGCTGGGTGCGAGCGGCGGTGCGTCGCCGCTGAGATTGACAAAGATGAAGCCGTGCCACAGCTCAATTCGGACCGAGGGGAGACGCACGGTATCGCGAAGCCGGCCGATCCGGTCGCCCATGCGAGGCGCGCCGACGAGCCGGCCGTCGAGATCATAGGTCCAGTAATGCAGCGGGCAGCGAAGGAGCCCTTCCGGATTGTCGGCGGCGCAACTCAGCACGTGGCCGCGATGCTGGCACACTGCTCCGAGTGCCCGGATCCCGTTGCCCGCGCGCCGCACGACAACGAGCGGCTCACCGGCGACAACGGCGGCAAATGCAGCGGCCGGCGGCGCCAACTGGTCGGCGCGGCCGACGCAGACCCAGTTGCGGGCGAACACCGCGTCGCGCTCGAACTCGAAGAATTCGGCCGAGGTGTAACACTGCTTTGGCATCATCGGGGCCGCTGCCTCGCGGTCGCCGCAAGGCGGCAACGCATCGAGGATGGCCCGCAGCTCGGTGCTCATCGTTTTGCCACCAGGTCGATTTCGACCAGCGCCCCCCGCGCCAGCCCCGTTACTCCGATGCATGTCCGCGCCGGCAGCTTGCCGGGCTCGAAATACGAGCGCCACACCGCGTTCATCGCGGCGTAGTCGCGGTCGAAATCCGTCAGGTAGAGGCGCGCGAAGACAACCTTTTCGAGGGTGCTTCCCGCGCCTGCGAGTACGATCTGCAAGTTCTCGATGACCCGGCGGGTTTGCGCCTCGACACCGTCGGGTAGCGGCGCCGTGTCGTCGTCGGGATCGGTCGGCATCTGACCCGTGACGAAAACCCAGCCATCGGCGGCGACCGCGTGGCTGAACGGCGCCACCGGGCCCCGGCGATCATCAAATGTTCGATCACTGCCCGACTCATTCGGCGGCCGGCGTTTGGGCCGACTTGGCACCGGACGCCGCTCGCCGCCGCGCATGATCGGCCGCATAGCGCCGCCACGCGATCACGCCGGCGTCGGTGCGCGAATGGCTCTCCCGACCGACGATGACCTTTTCGAGGATACGCTTGTCCTGGTCGGAAAACAGCCAGTCATGCGCCCATGACACCCAGAAAATCCAGAATGCCCGCTCGCGCAGCGTCCGCCACCAGCTTTGCCGCCGGAACAAGCTCCAGCTGTAATAGAAGCAGCTCTCGGCATCGATCGGCGTCACCCAGCGCAGTGCGAAATAGTTGCCACTCGGCCGACCGATGAACGTTGCTCCGGGCATGAGCGATGATTGCCGGAATTTGACGCCGTGCTTGACGACGGCCTGCGCGCCGAGGTCGATCTCCTTGCCACGCCCGGTCGGCTTGAGCAACCGATACCAGGTCTCGTTCTTGGGCGGAAAGGTGCCGAGACCGGGATAATCCACCGAAGGCCGGCCATCCTTCGCGACATAGCCGATGCCGTTGCCGTCGTCGAGCGGGAAGGCGGCAAGACGCGACGCGAACGGAAACACCGGTTGAAACATCAACTCCGGCGAATTGCGGTGGACGAAGGGCGCATGCATGTCGTGGCACAGGTTGTCTTTCATGATGCGCCAGTTGCAGCGATAGGTGCGCCAGGTCGAGAAGCCGTGCCATTCACCGCTCGCCCGCAGCACCTCGGGCACCTCGTCTTCCAGCGGCGGGGCTTCGATATCGCCGACAAAGAGCCAGATCGCTCCGCGCAGCTCGCGCACCGGATAGGCGCGGGTCACGATCCGGCGCGAGCCCGGCGCGTCGGGCCCTTCCATCAGCTTGGCGACGCAGGAGCCGGTTTGGCCCGAAAATGTCCAGCCGTGATACGGGCAGGTCAGCGTGCCGCTGCCCGGATAAAGGCATTTTCCCTGCGACAACCGGGCGCCGCGATGCGGACAACGTTCGGCGAGCGCGAAGACTTCGCTGCCGTCGCGAAAGATCACGACAGCCTCGCCCAACACGCTGACCGCCCGCGGTTTGCGTCCAAGACGCCATGCGGCCATCACCGGGTACCAGTAGTTGCGTAAGCCCAGTGCCGGAAGACCGCTCCCGGCATAGGGATCGTTCGGATCGTCGGCCGGAAATTTCTCTACAGCCATCCGCTTTCCTTCCAGCCCGAGTTTTTGCACGGGACGTGCCAGCAGTTTGCCTACGATGGCACGGTTCCTGCGATCTGACCGCCAGCACAGAGTCGCCTGGAGCAGGGTTAATGCGCGCGGATCGCCCGATCACCCGCCGCCGTTTGTTGCGGACAACCGCCATCGCTGCGGCACCCTTGACGATGCCGCGCCTCGTCTTCGCGCAGACTGT
>JAFAWI010000706.1 GCA_019241915.1 Alphaproteobacteria bacterium | reverse complement strand
TTGCCCTTATCCGTCACGAGACCGCCGCCCGCGACCTCTACGATGAGGCGATCGTCAAGTCGGTCTACTATCCGGAGTGCGAGCGGCTGATGCGGGAAGCGACCGGCGCCAGGAAGGTGGTCGCGTTCGACCATATCGTCCGCAACGCCGCCAGGTCGGGTCCGGGCAGCGTGGTCAAGCTGCCGGCCGGCCGCGTCCATAACGACTACACCGCCTGGTCGGCGCCGCAGCGCGTCCGCGACCTGATGGGCGACGAGGCGACCGAGCTGTTGAAGCACCGCTTTGCGGTCAACAATGTGTGGCGGCCGATCGCGGGTCCGCTGCTGCGCTCGCCGCTGGTGCTGTGCGACTCGCAGACGCTGGACTACGACAACCTGCTGGCGTCCGACCTGCGCTATCCCGACCGTACCGGCGAGACCTATGCGGTCACGTACAACCCGAACCAGCGCTGGTACTATTTCCCGCGCATGCAGCCCGACGAGGCGATCCTGATCAGCTGCTACGATTCCGGACGCCGGCAGGCGGCCCGGTTCTCGGCGCACGGCGCGTTCGACGACCCCAGCACGCCGGCCGACGCCCCACCCCGCGAAAGCATCGAGGTGCGCACGCTGGTGTTCTTTTAGCCGCGAGCCGCTCGGGCTCAGAACATCACGACGCTGCGGATCGCTTCGCCGGCCTTGAGCGCAGCGAAGCCGGTGTTGATCTCGTCGAGCGCGATGTGCCGCGTGATCAGCTCGTCGAGCAGCAGCTTGCCATCGAGACAGAGCCGCGCCAGCAGCGGGAAGTCGCGGGCCGGCCGTGCGCCGCCATAGCTCGACCGGCGGATGCGCTTCTCGCCCATCAGCGCGCCCCAGCGGAACGCGACCTCGGCGGTAACGTCGGTCTTGCCGAGCCACAGCACCTCGCCGCCCGGCCGCACCGCCTCGACGCTGAGCGCGAAGCCGGCCGGGCTGCCCGCCGCCTCGAGCACGACATCGACACCGCGCCCGCCGGTCTTCTGCTTGGCGACGGCGGCCACATCCTCGCGCCTCGCGTTGACGAGGCCGGTGGCGCCAAGTTTGGCGGCCAGCGTCAGCTTTGCATCGTCGAGATCGACCGCAATGATCTCGCCCGCGCCGGCAAGACGCGCCCCCTGCACCGCCGCGAGCCCCACCGCGCCGCAACCGATCACCATCGCGGTGTCGCCATGCGCGATCGACGCGATATTGAGCGCGCCGCCAACCCCGGTCATCACCCCGCAGCCGATCAGGCACGCGCAGTCGAACGGCAATTCCTTGGGCACGACGATCGCCTGCTGCGCCGGCACGGTACAGTATTCGGCGAACGCGCCGAGGAACATCAGCTGACGGAGGTCCCCGCCTTCTCGCAACTGAACGCGGCTTTCACCATCGAAGGCGACGGCTTGCGGCCCGTGCCCCAGATAGGTCTCGCACAGGATCGGCAGGTCGCGGTCGCAGTAGAAGCAATGCCCGCAATGCGGGTTCCACGACAGGACCACGTGGTCCCCGACCGCGACGCCTTTGACCTCCGGCCCGACCTCCTCGACGATACCGGCGGCCTCGTGCCCGAGGACGATCGGCATCGGGTAGCGCAGCCCGCCTTCGATCACTTCGAGGTCGGTATGGCAGAGCCCCGCCGCCTTCATCTTCACCAGCACATCGCCGGGCTTGAGCGGCCCTGCCGTCACCGTCTCGACGGTGAGCGGCGTCTGCGCCGCATGCAGCACCGCCGCGCGGAAGGAAAAGGTCACCGCCACAAAGCCCCTCTACCGCAATGCGGGAGAGGGATGGACCCGCGGCGCAGCGACGGGAGGGTGAGGGTCGCGTGAAGACGCATATCTCGATGGGCCTCTCTCACCCTGCCCTCTTTCGCCGGCCGGGGGAGGAAGATAAGAGGCGCCGTCATCTAACCGTCTAAACCGGGCGCTCGCCCTCGATTGTGACGCGGTGCATCACACGACGCTGACCGTGGTAGTCGTTGATCGCATTGTGCTGGACGCAGCGATTGTCCCAGAACGCAATCGAGCCCTTCTCCCAGCGGAAGCGGCACGTGAACTCGGGGCGCACCGCGTGCCGGTAGAGGTAGTGCAGCAGCGGCGCGCTTTCCTCCTCGGTCATATCCTGAAAGCGCGTGGTGAATCCGCCGTGCACGTAGAGGCATTTGCGGCCGCTCTCGACGTGCGTGCGCACCACCGGGTGATCGACTTCGGCATGGGCCTCCTCGGTATAGCGGATATTCATCGCCCGCTTGAACTGGCCGCCGACGGCGTTGACGCCGTACGATTTGCGGGCGCTGTGCATCGCGCGCATCTCGCCGAGCATGTCCTTCAGTCCTTCGGACAGGGTCTCATACGCGAGGTACTGGTTCGCGAACATCGTGTCGCCGCCGTACTCCGGCACCTCGCGCGCGTAGAGCACCGAGCCCAGCGCCGGCCTTTCCAGGTAGCTCACATCGGAATGCCAGCCGCCGCCGAAATTGCGCATCTCGTCCGGCTCCTTGCGCACCTCGATGATCTCGGGGTGACGATTCATCCCGTCGACAAAATCGTGGATCTGCAGCTCGCCAAAGCGGCGGCCGAAGGCGATATGCTGCTCGGGGGTGAGCCGCTGGCCGCGAAAGAAGATCACGCAGTTCTCGACCAAGGCTTTCCTGATTTCGCCGATGACGTTGTCGTCGGGCTCCTGCGCCAGGTCGATGCCGGAAACTTCGGCGCCGAGCGCGCCGGAAATCTTGTTTACCGAGATCGTGCGGTAGGTCATCAACGCCCTCCGGCCTGGCATGCGCCCGCGCAAAACACCCCGTGCAGAGGATGACAGCAGATGATCGACGCGGCAATCGTCGGCCTCGGCCGCTGGGGCAGGACGCTGGTCGAGGCGGCACAGGGGAAGAGCGAGAAAATCCGCTTCACCCGTGCGGTCAGCCGCGACCCGGCGCAGCACCGCGCGTTCCTCGAGACGCACCACCTGCTGGCGGGCAGCTTTGGCGAGGCGCTCGCCGACCGGTCGATCGAGGCGATCGTGCTGGCCACGCCGCACACCCGACACGTCGACGAAGTCGTCGCCGCCGCATCCGCCGGCAAACATGTGTTCTGCGAGAAGCCGCTGGCGCTCACCCGCGACGGCACCGCGCGGGCCATCGGCGCCTGCCGCGACGCCGGCGTCGTCCTCGGCATCGGCACCGACAAGCGGTATTTTTCGTCAATCGCCGAGGTCATCCGGCTCGCGGCGAGCGGCGAATTGGGTCCGCTCATCCAGATCGAAGGCAATTTCTCAAACGAGGTTGCAGCAGCGTTTGCCGCTTGGCGCAACGTGCCCGAGGAATCTCCCGCGGGCGGCATGACCGGTACCGGCATCCATATGCTCGATGCGATGATGACGATCGGCGGTCGCGTCAAGCGCGTGCACGCGCGGCTGTTGGCGCTGAAGCCCGGCCCCGACCCGTGGGACAGTCTGTCGGTTCTGCTGGAGTTCGCGAGCGGCGTGGGCGGCACCCTCGCCTGCGTTCGCTCGACGCCGGGTTTCCTGCGTCTGCACGCCTTCGGTCGCAACGGCTCGGCCGAGGCGGTGGGGCTCAATGACGTCGTCATCCGCAAGAGCGGAGCGGAGCCGCTGCGCCTGCGTTACCCCAAGGTCGAAACGGTGAAGATCAATCTGGAGGCCTTCGCCGATGCTGTCGCGGGCCGAGCGCCCAACCCGATCCCGCCCGAACACATCGCCAACGTCACCGACACCTTCGTCGCGATTGCCGATGCCGTGCGAACCGGCATGGCGACACAGGAGGTTTAGCCTTGCCCGAGACCCTCCCCTACGGCGCCTGGCGTTCGCCGATCACGTCGGACTTGATCGTCGCTGAGACCGTCGGGCTCGGGGCGGTGCTGGTCGATGGCGACGATATCTACTGGACCGAGAGCCGACCCGCGGAAGGCGGCCGCAACGTCCTGGTGCGGCGCACGCCAGACGGCGGCCCCGAGGACGTGACTCCGGCACCGTATAACGTCCGCACGCGGGTGCACGAATATGGCGGCGGCGCGGTGACGGTGCATCGCGGGGTTGCCTATTTCAGCCACTTCGCCGACCAGCGGCTCTACCGGCTCGCGCCCGGCGCAATGCCGGCGCCGCTGACGCCGCAAAGCGCGGCGGGCACGAGCCGGCGCTATGCCGACGGTATCATCGACACCGCAAGCTCGCGCTGGATCGGCGTCCTCGAGGCGCACGAGCCCGACCACCGCGTCGCCAACACCTTGGTCGCGGTCGATCTGCGACAGCCGGGAGCCGGCCGCATCCTCGCGCAGGGCTGCGATTTTTATGCCGCGCCGCGCCTGTCGCCGGACGGTGCCCGGCTCGCCTGGCTGTCGTGGAACCACCCCAACATGCCGTGGGTCGGCACCGAACTGTGGCTGGCCGACATCGCCGGCGACGGCGTTTTGGCGAACCCGCGCCGCGTCGCCGGCGGCGAGGCCGAGTCGATTGCCCAGCCGCAATGGTCGCCCGACGGCGTGCTTTATTTCATCTCCGACCGCAGCGGCTGGTGGAACCTGTACCGCGCCGGCAGCGATGGCGCGGTTTACCTGCTCTGCCCGCGCGACAGCGATTTCTGCCCGGCGCAATGGGTATTCGGCCAGTCGAGCTACGCCTTCCTGTCGGCTGCTCAGATCGTGTGCAGCTATGGCGAAGGCGCCGGTACGGTATTGGCGCGGCTCGACATCGCCGCCGGGCGGCTGACCCCACTCACTCTGCCCTATTGCGAATTCGGCTCGATCCGCGCGGCGGGGGGAAAAATCGTCTGCGGCGCCGGCTCGGCGACCGGTCCGGGCGCGATCGTCGTCATCGACCCCGACAGCGGGACGACCGAGGTGCTGCGCCGCTCTTCCGAGGCCGCAGCCGATCCTGAGCTGCAGCGCTACTTCACCCCGGCGCACCAACTCGAATTCCCGACCGAGGGCGGCCTGACCGCGTTCGCCAACTACTACGCGCCGCACAATCCGGACTTCGCCGCACCCGCCGCAGAGCGGCCGCCGCTGGTGGTGAAGTGTCATGGCGGTCCGACATCTGGCGCCTCGTCGAGCCTCAGCCTCGGCATCCAATACTGGACGAGCCGCGGCATCGCGGTGCTCGACGTCGATTACGGCGGCAGCACCGGCTATGGCCGCGCCTACCGCGACCGGCTCCAAGGGCAATGGGGCGTCGTCGATGTCGACGACTGCGTCAACGGCGCGCGGCACGCCGTCGCGCAAGGCTTGGCCGACGCCGAGCGGGCCGTCATCACCGGCGGCAGCGCCGGCGGCTACACCGTGCTGGCGGCGCTGGCGCAGCGCGACTTCTTCAAGGGCGGGGCCAGTCATTACGGCGTCAGCGACATCGCCGCGCTCGCTCGCGACACGCACAAATTCGAGAGCCGGTATCTCGACTGGCTGATCGGCCCCTACCCGGAAGAAGCCGAGCTCTACCGCGACCGCTCGCCCTTGACCCATGCCGACGGGCTCACCAGCCCGGTCATCTTCTTTCAGGGCGCCGACGACCGGGTGGTGCCGCCGAACCAGACCGAGATGATGGTGGACGCGCTGCGCCGGCGCGGCATTCCCTGCGGCTACCTGCTGTTCGCCGGCGAGCAGCACGGCTTCCGCCGCGCCGAGAACATCAAGCGCGCGCTCGACGCCGAACTCTATTTCTATGCCGTGCTGATTTTCCGCACACGGCTCGGCTTCTAGAGCATCGGCGCCATCGCCAATCGTTTGATGCAATTTCGTAAGCCAACGATACTATGCGCGGTCTCGCCGAGCCTGGCGACGCGTTGCCGGATCTTCGGGTTGTTGGATTTGGAGGAATAATGACTGGAACGTTTACCCGGCGCGGGGTGCTTAAATCCGCCGCCGTCGCGGCGGCGTCGAGCGCGCTGCCGTTGCCGTTTATGCATGGCGCCCGCGCCGCGGGCAGCCTGGCGGTGGCGTATTGGGACCATTGGGTTCCCGGCGCCAACGACGCGATGACCAAGCTGTGCAACGAATGGGCGGCCAAGGAAAAGGTCGATCTCAAGATCGACTTCGTCACCTCGCAGGGCGACAAGCTGATGATCACGTCGGCCGCCGAGGCGCAGGCCAAGTCCGGCCACGACATGATCACGCTGCCGTCGTGGTACGGACCGGCGCACACCGCCGACCTCGAACCCTGCGACGATGTCTGGGCCGAGCTGACCAAGCGGCACGGGCCGACGACCGCATCGATGACCTATATCGCCAAGCAGGAAGGGCATTGGATCGCCCCGCCGGCCATACCCAACACGCTGACGCTGCCGTCGGTCGGCCGCATCGACATCTTCAAGGAAGCGGTCGGCCTCGACCTGCAAAAAATGTATCCGGGCAAGGGCGGCACCCCCGACAAGGAACTGCAGGACAAATGGACCTGGGACTTCTTCCTGCAAGCGGCGGAAAAGTGCCACAAGGCCGGCCACCCGTTCGGGCTGCCGATCGGCCAGACAGGCGACAGCGCAAACTGGATCGGTGCGATCTTCAACGCCCACGGCGCCGAACTGGCCGACAAAGACGGCAACGTCACAGTCAAGTCGGAGCCGGTCAAGCAGATGCTCGACTACTTCAAGCGGCTGACGCAGTTTCTGCCGTCGGATGTCTATGCCTGGGACGATTCGTCGAACAACAAGGCGCTGATCTCGGGCCAGGCGGCGCTGATCTTCAACCCGCCATCGGCCTGGGCCGTCGCGGTCCGCGATGCGCCAAAGGTGGCCGAGCAGTGCTGGCA
>JAFAWI010000283.1 GCA_019241915.1 Alphaproteobacteria bacterium | reverse complement strand
CACGAGATCGAGCGCAAGGACTGGTTCACAGCGACCGAAGAGCCCGACCTGGTCTTCGCCGAGGACAGCGGCACGGTTTGGGACCGGGCGCTGGCCCGGCACCAGCAAGAACTGTAAGGCAGGGCCGGCAAGGCGCGGCACGCCTCTGACCGAGCGCCGCGCGCTCGACCCAGCCGCCGCCGGCGGGGTCAGGGCGAGCGCGCGGCCGACTGGGGGCTACAGGTCCTTCAGCATCGTCTCGGCGTCGGAAACCTCGAACTTGCCCGGCGCTTCGACGTGCAGCGCCTTGACGACGCCGTTGTCGACCAGCATCGAATAGCGCTGCGACCGCTTGCCCAGCCCGGCCCTGGTCGCGTCGAGCTCGAGATCGATCGCGCGGGTGAAGTCGCCGCTGCCGTCGGCGAGCATCATCACCTTGTTGTCGCATTTCTGGTCCTGGCCCCACGCGCCCATGACAAAGGCATCGTTGACCGAGACGCAGGCCACGGTGTCGACGCCCTTGGCCTTGAGCGCGTCGATCTTGTCGACGTACCCCGGCAGGTGACGCTGTGAACAGGTCGGTGTGAACGCGCCGGGCACGGCAAAAAACGCGACCTTCTTGCCGCCGAACAGTTCGTCGGTGGTGATCTCCTTCGGCCCCTCCGGCGTCAGGTACTTGAACGTGCCTTGCGGGACCTTGTCGCCAACCTTGATGGTCATCGCTCGTTCCTCCGGATGGGTGGCTCACCGGCGCCGTTGCGGCGCCGGATCGAGATGAGGCCGAGAGCGATAGCATAGCGCGCGACGCCGCGTAAACCGCGCCCGCCGCGGACGTGACGTCGCCTTGACCCTGGCAATCGCGGCCGCGCAACTATATCTGGGAACACCACACCCGGAGGACGCCCGTGAGCTCGTTGACCGGTCAGCTGCTGATCGCGATGCCGCAAATGCAGGACCCGCGTTTTGCCCGCTCGGTCGTTTATATGTGCGCGCACAGCGAAGAGAGCGGCGCGATGGGCCTCGTCGTCAACAAGACCATCGACTCGCTGACGGTGGACGAGCTCTACAGGCATCTCAACATCGAGGCCGCGCCGTCCAACCGGCCGGCGCCGGTACATTTCGGCGGGCCGGTCGAGCCCGGTCGCGGCTTTGTCCTGCACAGTCCCGATTACCGCGAAGAGGCGACGCTCGGCATCGGCGAGGCGTTCGCGGTTACCGCGACGCTCGACATCCTGCGCGCGATCGGCAAGGGCGAAGGGCCGCGCCGCAGCCTGCTGGCGCTCGGCTACGCCGGCTGGTCGCCGGGCCAGCTCGATGCCGAAATCCACGCGAACGGCTGGCTCTCGGTTGAGGCCGACGCCGATTTGGTGTTCGACGACGCGCCGGAAAGCAAATGGCAGCGCGCGCTCGCCAAGCTTGGGGTTACTCCCGAGATGCTGTCGGCCGACGCGGGGCACGCCTGACGGGTCGGCGCTACCCCCGCCAGTCCTCGCGCAGGATCGCGAAGAGCAGGTGGTCCTGCCATTTGCCATCGATCAGCAGATAGCGGCGGGCATATCCCTCCTCGGTAAAGCCGGTGCGCTTCAACAGCGCGCGGCTGGGCACGTTGCTGGGCAGGCAGGCGGCTTCCACGCGGTGCAGGCGCAACCGGTCGAACGAGAAGTCGAGCACCAGCGGCAATGCCGCGGTCATGCAGCCCTGGCGGGCGAACGGCTCGCCGATCCAGTAACCGAGACTGCCGGTCTCGGCGACGCCGCGCCGCAGATTGGACAGGCCGACCCCGCCGACCAGCGTCTCGTCCGGCCGGAAGATGAAAAAATTGTACCCCTGGTCGCTGCGCCAATCCTCGCTGTAGCGCGCGATGCGGGCGCGGAAGCTGGCGCGGCTCAACGCATCGGGCGGCCAGGTCGGTTCCCACGGCGCGAGAAAACCGCGCGAGCGGGCGCGCAATGCAGCCCAGGCTTCGTAGTCGGCGCGGTCCGGCGGACGCAGGAACACGCTGTCGCCGGTGAGCCGCAGCGGCTCCGCGCGTGTGGTGAAAAGGCGGGGAAAGGTCTTGCGTTGCGGCGCCATCGTGCGGTCGCCGCCTCAGCCGGCAAGCCGCGCTTCGAGCCGCGCGAAGGTTTCGACCCCGCCGACCGGCCCGAGCGCGACCAGCGTCGGCCGTCCGTCACGCCACCGCGCAACGACGCGGCCGATCGCGGCATCGTCGACCGCATCGATACGGCGCACGATCTCGTCCGGGTCGAACGGCGAACCGTGAATCAGCATGTGCTGCGCCATCTGTTCGCAGCGTGCCGAGGTGCTTTCCAACGACATCAACAGCCCGGCTTTCATCTGCGCTTTGGCGCGCGCCAACTCGGGCGGCAAAAAGCCGTCGGCGAGCTTGAGCGTCTCGTCGCACAGCACCGGGAGCAGCTCGGCCGCTTCGTCCTCGCCGGTCCCGGCATAGATGCCGAACAAGCCGCCGTCCCGGTAGGAGTGAGCGAACGAGTTGATCGCATAGACGAGGCCGCGCCTCTCGCGCACCTCCTGAAACAGGCGCGAGGACATGCCGCCGCCAAATGCCGTCGACAGCACCGCCGCCGCATAATAATCCGGGTCGCACAGCGGCACGCCGGGAAAGCCCAGCACCAGATGGAGCTGCTCGAGGTCGCGGTCGAGACGGTCCTCGCCGCCGACATAGCGGGCCGGTTCGGTCGTCACCGCCCGCTCCGCCGGCAGATCGCCGAGCAGCCGGTGCGCCAGCGCGACAAACGGCTCGTGGTCGAGGTTGCCCGAAGCCGACAGCACCATGCGCGAGGCGCCGTAGTGTTCCGCAAGGTATGCCACCACCGCTTGGCGCGGCAGATTGCGGATGATTTCCGGGGTGCCCAGCACCGGCCGGCCCATTGCCTGGTCGGGATACGCGCGTTCCTGAAAGTAGTCGAAGACGATGTCGTCCGGCGTATCGTGGGCCTGACCGATCTCCTGCAGGATGACGGTCCGCTCGCGCTCGAGCTCCTCCGGCTCAAAGGTCGAGTGCTGCAGGATGTCGGCGAGGATGTCGAGCGCGAGGGCGACGTCCTCCTTTAGCACCTTGGCGTAATAGGCGGTGCTCTCGCGCGAGGTGTAGGCGTTGAGATGACCGCCCACCGCCTCGATCTCCTCGGCGATGGCCAGCGCCGAGCGTCGCTCTGTGCCCTTAAAGGCCATGTGCTCGAGGAAGTGGGCGACCCCGTTGACCAGCGCCGGCTCGTGCCGCGTGCCGACATCGACCCACAATCCGAGCGAGACCGTCGCCACCGTGCCGATGCGGTCGGTGACAATGCGCAGCCCGTTCGGCAACGTGGCGAGACCGACGTTCATGCCGCCCTCCGGCGCAGCCGCGAGCGCTCGCGGATAAAGCGGGTCACCGCGCCGACCTCGTTCGGCAGCACCGCGACCCTTTCCGGCTTGTCCATGATCTCGGCCAGCACCGGCGGCATTGGCGGGCGCACGCCGGTTGCCCGCGCCACCGCATCGGGGAATTTCGCCGGATGCGCGGTCGCCAGTGCGACAAGCGGCGCATCGTCCTCGTCACGCGCCGCGTGCGCGCGCGCCGCGGCGACCGCCACCGCCGTATGCGGGTCGATCAGCATGCCGGTTTGCCGATAGGTCTCGCCGATCTCGGCCAGGGTCGCGGCGTCGTCAACCCGGTGTGCCGCGAAGAGTTTGCCGGCGCTGCGCCACGCTTGGTCGTCGGGCGGCAGTACGCCATCGCGACGGAACGCGGCAATCGCCTGCGTCACCGCGGCGCCGTTGCGGCCCTTCAGCTCGAACAGCAGCCGCTCGAAATTGCTCGCCACCTGGATGTCCATGCTGGGGCTGAGGCTCGGTGTGACGTCGGCAAGGCTCATATCGCCGCCGGCGAGGTAGCGTGCGAGGATGTCGTTGGCGTTGGTGGCCAAAACCAGCCGCTCGATCGGCAGTCCCATCGCGCGCGCCACATGCGCCGAGTAGATGTTGCCGAAATTGCCGGTCGGCACCGCAAACGACACGGCGCGGTCCGGCGCGCCGAGCGCCACCGCGGCGGCGACGTAATAGACGATCTGTGCGGCAATCCGCGCAAAGTTGATCGAGTTCATCGCCGACAGGCTGAGCTCGCGGCGCAGCGAGGCATCGGCGAACAGCGCCTTCACCAGGTCCTGGCAGTCGTCGAACGTCCCGTCGATCGCAATCGCATGACAATTGGCCGCAGCGACCGTGGTCATCTGCCGGCGTTGCACCTCGGAGATGCGGCCTTGCGGGTAGAGAAAGAAGATGTCGATCGCCGAGCGGTCACGGCAAGCTTCCAGCGCCGCCGAGCCGGTGTCGCCCGAGGTCGCGCCGACGATCGTCACCCGCGCGCCGCGCCGCGCGAGCGCAGCGTCGAACAGCTGGCCCAAGAGCTGCAGCGCCAGATCCTTGAACGCCAGCGTCGGCCCGTGAAACAGCTCGAGCAGCCACAGCCGGTCGTCGAGCTGCACGAGCGGCGTTACCGCCGCGTGGCGAAACCCGGCATAGGCGGTCTCGCACAGCCGGCGCAGCTCGCCTTCACCAAAATCCTGCGCAGCGAACAGCCCGACGACGTGCGCCGCGAGGTCGCGGTAAGACGGTTGCGACAGCGCGGTGACATCGAGCGTCGGCAGCGTTTCCGGCACGTACAGCCCGCCATCCGGGGCAAGACCCGCCAGCAGCACGTCCTCGAAGGAGTGGATCGCCGGCGCGGGCCGGGCGTCACGGGTCGAGCGATAGCGCACCTGACATCCCTTTGAATCGAGCGCGGATGTTAAAGCATTATCTGGCGGAGGCGAATCGCTTATTTTCAATCTCTTGGCGGCGCTCGCCGATCCGCGAGCGTCTTCTGTCGTTTCTTTTGCGACGATGTGGCGCAACCGTTGAGCGGCCGGCTCAGCGGTCGAGCCAGACATCCTCCATCCGGTTGCCGTTGTAGATGCTGTTGATCATCGGGGTGTAGCCCTTGACGTACGGCTTCCAGCAGGTGCCCGACCGGTTGTGGTAGAGCACCGGTCGGGCGACGTCCTCGGCCAGTCGCTTCTCGATCTCCCAGACCAGTTGTTTGCGCCTTTCCTGGTCCTCCTCCATCGATTGCCGGTCGAACAGCTTATCCATCTCCGCATTGCAGTAGCCGTCGTAGTTGCTCTCCGAGCCGCACGCGTAGTTCTCGTAAAAGGCCTGATCGGGATCGTCGATGCCGTTGCCGGTCAGGTTGGCGCCGATCGAATAGTCCTTGCGGTAGACTTTCGGGTACCACTGCGTGGTATCGACCGGGTCGAGCTCGGCGTCGATCCAGATTTCCTTGAGCTGCGAGATCAGGATGACCGCCGGGTCGCGGTAAGGCGGGATGTTGCGGGTGGAGACCTTAAGGCTGAGGTGCTTGTCCGGCCCGTAGCCGTGAGCCTGCATGATCTTGCGGGCTTCCTCGCGGCTCTTGCCGACATCGGGGCTGTAGCCGGGGAGCTGCTCCATCATATCGCGCGGCATCCCCCAGATGCCCTCCGGCGGGGCAAGCAGCGCACCGCCGATATTGCCTTTGCCCTGTGTCAGCGTGTCGATATAAGCCTTGCGGTCGACCGTCAGCGCGACCGCCCGGCGCATTTCCGGATCGTCGAACGGCGGCGCGTTGCGGTTGATGATGACATTGCGCTGCACGTTGGACGGCACCAGCGCGCAGGTCGATTTCGGATCCTGCTCGCCGATGTCCTTGAGCATCGGCACCTGCAGGAAATAGGGCGAGGTCATGTCGACCTGCCCCGACACAAACGTCAGCACGCCGGTCGACTGGTTCTTGATGATCGTGTACTCGATCCCATCGAGCAGCGGCCGCCCCGGCTTCCAGTAATCCGGGTTTTTCGCCACCTTGATCGATTCGTTGGGCTTGAACTCGACGAACTTGAACGGGCCGGTGCCGATCGGATGTTGGCGCATCGCCGCCGCCGGTACGTGACACGGGTAGACCGGCGAGAAGCCCGAGGCGAGCAGCGCGATGAAGGCAGGCTGCGGGCGCTTCAGGTGAAACGTGACCTCTCGTTCGCCATTTGTCGTCACCGAATCGAGATTGCGATACCAGGCTTTGCGCGGGTTGACCCGCAGCTTGTCCTGCGCGGCGCCGGCCAGCAGATCCCAGGTGCATTTGACATCGGCCGCGGCGAACGGCTTGCCGTCGTGCCACTTGACCCCGTCGCGCAGCTTGAAAGTGAGCGCGGTCTTCGCCTCGTCCCACGACCATTCGGTGGCAAGGTCGGCAACGATGCTGTTGAGACCGCTTTGCGGCACGTGCTGGTCGTACATCACGAGGTTGTTGAAGACCCCCATCATCGGGCCTTGCCCGGCGATTGTCGCTTCCTCGTGGATCGACATACTGGCAGGACTGTCGAAGAAATAGACCTTCAGCACGCCGCCCGATTTCTCGGCCAATGCCGGCGCCGCCAGCAACATCGCCGCCGACAGCGAGCCGGCGGCCAACCAACCTCCCCGACGCATGTGGTTCCCCTTCCTGTTCGATCCGTTCGACCGGTTGGCCCGGCGTGCGCCCATTTTTAACTCCGGTTTAGCGGGAAAGTCCGCTACGTGGTTACTTGTCGAGCCACACGTCCTCCATGCGCCACCCGTTGTAGATGCTGTTGACCATGATGGTGAAGTCCTTGACGTAAGGCTGCATGCAGCTGGCGCCGACCGGATAGAACAGCACCGGGCGGATCGCCGCATCGGCCAGCCGTTTTTCGATCTGCGCCACCAGCGTCTTGCGCTTATCGGCGTTGGGCTCGACCGATTGCTCGTGCACCAGCTTTTCGGTATCGGCATCGCAATACCCGGCGTAATTGCGCGGGCTGTTGCAGCCAAAATTCTCGACAAACATTTCGTCCGGGTCGTCGACCCCGGTCTCGATCGGCACGGCGCCGATGGTGAAGTCCTTGCGCATCACCTTGGGATACCACTGCGTCGTGTCGACGATATCGAGGTCGGCCTCGATATAGATGTCCTTGAGCTGCGAATTGAGCAGGACGGCGGGCTGGCGCCATGACGGGATGTCGCGGGTGGACAGCTTGGTGACGAGGTGCTTGTCCGGCCCGTAGCCGAGCTTCTGCATGATCGCGCGCGCCGCACTCAGGTTCTTTTCGTGGTCCGGGTCGTAGCCGGGTAAGGTCTTCAGCATCCCCTCGTCCATGCCCCAGACGCCTTCGGGCGGCGGCATCATCAAGGCGCCGACACGGCGGATGCCGCCGTTGATGATCTGCGAGAACGCCTCGCGGTCGATCGCCAAGGTCATCGCCCGGCGCAGCTCGATATTGTCGAACGGCGGCTTGATCGGGTTGATCAGCATGGTGCGCGGGACGTTGACGCCGCTCGTCGTGCAGATCGCCTGCGGCGCCTGCTCCTTGAAGTCCTTGAGCGTCGGCGGTGTGACGCCATAGGGCGCGCCGACATCGAAGCCGCCGGCAAAGAACGCCAGGTTGCGCGGCGCGATCTCGCGCAGGATGGTAAACTCGATGCCATCGAGATAGGGCCGGCCGGGTTTCCAGTAATCGGTGTTCCGGGTCAGCTTGACGTACTCGTTGGGCTTGAATTCGACGAATTTGAACGGCCCGGTGCCGATCGGGTGCTGGCGCATGTCGCGGGCCGGGACGTGGCACGGGTAGACCGGCGCCCAGCCGGAGGCGAGCAGGCCGAGCAGCGCCGGCTGCGGCTCCTTGAGGTGGAACGTAACCTCGTCGTCGCCGCGCGTCGTCACCTCTGCGACGTTCTCGTACCAGCTCTTGCGCGGGTTGACCCGCAGCTTGTCGTTGCCAAGCCCCATCAGCAGGTCCCAGGTGCATTTGACGTCGGCCGCGGTGAACGGTTTGCCGTCGTGCCACTTGACGCCTTGGTGCAGCGGAAAGGTCAGCTCTTTGCCGTTTTCACTCCACTGCCAGCTTGTCGCCAGATCGGGAACGATATGGTCGAGGCTGTTCTGCGGCACGTGCTGGTCGTAGAGCACTAGGTTGTTGAACACGGCCATCGCCGGCTGCTCGGCGGCGCGGGTCGATTCCTCGAGGATCGACATGCTGGCCGGACTGTCGAAGTGCTGGATCTTGAGGACGCCGCCGGCCTTCTGCGCCCGCACCGGCGACGCCGTCGACAGCGCGGCGGCGACGGCCAAAACCACGAGGCCTCTCAACACGCTTATCATGATCCCTCCACCGCAGCCGAGCCTCGGCGTTACTGATCGAGCCAGACGTCTTCCATTCGCCAGCCGTTGAACCGGCTGTTGGTCATGGTCACCAGGCCCTTAACCCGCGGCTGCACACAGCTCGCAAAGCGCGAATAAAGCAGCACCGGCCGCGACGAGTCGGCGGCCAGCCGGCGTTCCACTTCCCAGGCGATGCTGCGGCGTTTCTCGGGGTCGGCCTGCATCGACTGTGCGTCGATCAGCCGGTCGGTTTGCGGATCGCAATAACCGGTCAGGTTGCGGTCGGCGCCGCAGACGTAGTTTTCGTAAAACTTCTGGTCCGGATCGTCGAGACCGCCGGTGCTGACCTCGACCGCGAGCTTGTAGTCCTTGCGCATGATGCGCGGGAAATAGTTGGCTGTATCGACGAGCTCCAGTTCGGCATCGACGAAGACCTCTCGCATCTGCGAGATCGCGACTACCGCAGCGTCGCGATAACCCGGAACATTGCGGGTCGACAGCTTGACCGGCAGGCGGTTGTCGGGGCCGTAACCGAGCTTTTGCATCTTGGCACGTCCCTCTTCCCGGTTTTTCGCAACGTCCGGGCCATAACCGGCCACGTTGTAGAGCACGTCGGGCGGCATGCCCCAGACCCCGTCGGGCGGCGGCAACAGCGCGCCGCCGACCGCGCCCTGCCCGTCGGCCAGGATGTCGATAAAGGCCTGGCGGTCGAGCGAGAGCGCGATCGCCTGGCGCAGCTCCAGCCGGTCGAACGGCGGAACAGCCGGGTTGATCAACAGATCACGGCTGTTGTTGTCCATCACCACGTCGCAGACGGCCTGCGGCGCCTGCTCCTTGAGGTCCTTCAGCAGCGGGATCGATGCAAAGGTGAAATCGAGCTTATGTGCGACAAACGCCAGGAGCTGCGTGGCAGGGTTGGCGATGATGGTATACTCGATGCCGTCGAGATAAGGCCGGCCCGGCTTCCAGTAGTCCATATTGCGGGTCACCTTGATGGATTCGTTGGGCTTGTACTCGACAAATTTGAACGGGCCGG
>JAFAWI010000047.1 GCA_019241915.1 Alphaproteobacteria bacterium | reverse complement strand
CGTCCTCGGGGCGCAGTTCGACGGCCTTCTCGATCATCTTTATGCCCTGATCGAGCTTGACGCCCTTGTCGATCCAAGAATAACCGAGGTAGTTGAGCACCAGCGGCTGGTCCGGCTTGAGCTGCAGCGCGTGTTCGAGGTCGGCTTCCGATTTCTGCCACTGGCCCGACCGCTCATAAGAGACGCCGCGATCGTAGAACAGTGTCCAGCGGTCGGGCAGGCCGCTCGCCGCGGCGCGCTCGATCGCCTCGTTGTAGGCAGCCGCCGCTTCCTGGTAACGCTTCTTGTTGCGCAGCACGTCGCCCAGCTGGATGTCGGCGCCGACGGTCTTTGGCGCATCGGCTGCCATCGCTTTGAGCTGCGCGATTGCCTCGTCGGTGCGGTCGAGCGCCGCGAGGTCGGCCGCGATGCGCAGCCGCGCCGACCACGAATACGCCGAATCCCGCGGAATCTGTTCGAGCACGACCAGACTTTGCTCGGGCTCGCTCTGCGCCTCCAGCACGTCCGCGAGCAGCAGCTGAGCAAGCCGAAAATCGGGCTTCAGCAGCAGCGCGAAGCGATCGTAGATCAGCGCGAGGTCGAGCGTCTCATTCTGGTTGAGCACGCTTGCAAGATCGAACATCGCCTCCGCCAGCCCGTCGGTCGCACTGCCGATCAGCGGCGGCGGGGGACCCGGCTTGCGCGCGGCGAGGACGGTCTGGGCGATCTCGCTGCCGATATTCTGGTCGATGAACTTCTTGTAGAGCGCCTTTGCTGCATCTGTCTTGCCGTGGCGCTCGTCAAAATTGGCGATCGCGTCGGTAAGGCGCCAGTTGAGCTGCTCGTTTGCGGCGAGCGTCTTGTCGTACAACTCGGCCGCCTTGTCGGCCTGTCCGGCGAAATCGTAAAGCAGGCCGAGCTGGAAGTCTTTGAGCGGCCCGAACCCGTTGAACTTGTCGAGCTGCTGAAGCGCGGCGTCGGCGGCGGCGAGGTCGCCGCCGGCCATGCGCGTCCAGGCCAGTGCCAGCGGCCCAAAAAACCGGTGCACCCCCTCCTGCGGCAGTGCTGCGGCGATCGCGGCGCCCCCTGCCGGGTCGCCCGCCTTGAGCTTCTCGATCAGTTGGATCAGCCGGGCGAGCGCATCGTTCGGATCGAGCTTAAGCTCCTCGCCGGCCAGTTTGCGGGCCAGGTCGAAATCGCCCGCGCCGACCGCCATCAAAAAGGTGCGGCTGATCAGCTCGGGCGATTGAGGGTCGGCCGCAATCGCCTTGTCGAACCAGGCCACCGCCGCCGGATAATCGCGCAGCTTCTCGGCGTGGCGGCCGGCCAGATAATCGCCGAACAGATCGCCGCTGACGGCGGGCGGCGGCTTTGCCTCGGTTGCCGAGGGGTTTGGCGCCGCGAGGGCCGGGGCCGCTGCGACGACCGCGCCGACCGCCAACAGCCGCCGCATCAGCCGCCCTCGACCTGCCGTTTCGCTCGCCCCTGATGCCATCGTCACCGCCTAAACGAAAGCCGTCGCGCAAGTCACATATTCGGGTAGTTCGGGCCGCCGCCGCCCTCTGGTACTACCCAATCGATGTTCTGCTCCGGGTCTTTAATGTCGCAGGTCTTGCAGTGCACGCAGTTCTGCGCGTTGATCTGCAGCCGCTTGCCGCCCGCCCCGACGTCGTCGACGATCTCGTAGACGCCCGCCGGACAATAGCGCTGTTCGGGCGAATCGTAGAGGCGGTAATTGATTGAAATCGCCTTTTCGGGATCGCGAAATTTGAGATGCGCGGGCTGCCCCTCCTCATGATTGGTGAACGAGAACGATACCGAGGTCAGCCGGTCGAAGCTGATTTTGCCGTCGGGCCGCGGATAGCGGATCGGCGGCATCGCGTCGGCGCGCCGGATCTGGTCGTAGTCCGAATGATTGTGGAAAGTCCACGGCGCCTTGCCGCGAAACAGGTAGGTGTCGAGCGCCGAATAGGCGAGGCCGGCCCACATGCCGAGCCGGAAGCTGGGCCGGATATTGCGCACCCGATACAGCTCGTCCCACACCCAGCTTTGTTCGAGCGCACCGCGCACAGTGGCGCGCTCGGCGCCGTTAAGCCGCGCGAACACCGCCTCGGCCGCGGCCATGCCGGATTTCATCGCGGTGTGGCTGCCCTTGATCTTTGGCACGTTGACAAAGCCGGCGGCGCAGCCGATCAGCGCCCCGCCAGGGAAATCCATCCCCGGGATCGACTGGAAACCGCCTTCGTTGAGCGCGCGGGCGCCATAGGCGACGCGGCGGCCGCCTTCAAAAAAGCCGCGGATCGCCGGGTGCGTCTTGAAACGCTGAAAATCCTCGAACGGCGACAGCCATGGGTTGTCATAGTCCAGCCCCACGACAAATCCGACCGACACCTGGTTTCCTTCGAGATGGTAAAGAAACGAGCCGCCATAGGTGCGGTTGTCGAGCGGCCAGCCGACCGTATGGAGGACGAGACCGGGGCGGTGCTGCGCCGGATCGATCTCCCACAATTCCTTGATGCCGATCGCATAGGTTTGCGGATCGCACTGATCGCGCAACCCGAACCGCGCCACCAGCGTCTTGGTCAGCGAGCCGCGCGCGCCCTCGGCAAACAGGGTCATGCGGCCGCGCAGTTCGACCCCTGGCGTGTAGCTGGCGGTTGGTTGTCCGTCCTTGCCGATCCCCATGTCGCCCGTCGCGACACCGACGACGGCGCCGTCGTCGGCGAAAAGGACTTCCGCCGCAGCAAAGCCGGGATAAATCTCGACGCCGAGTTCCTCGGCCTGGCTCGCCAGCCAGCGGCACAGATTGCCGAGGCTGATGATGTAGTTGCCATGGTTGTGCATCTGCGGCGGCGTCGGCAGCCGGTACGATTTGCGCGCACTGAGCAGCAGAAAGCGATCTTCGACAGCAGGCGTGTTGAGCGGCGCGCCGCGCGCCTTCCAATCGGGGATCAGCTCGTTGAGCGCCCGCGGCTCGAACACCGCACCCGACAGGATGTGCGCGCCGACCTCCGAGCCTTTTTCGATAACGCAGACTGAAACCTCTCCGCCGGCTGCGGCGGCGATTTGCTTCAGCCGGATCGCCGCCGCCAGACCCGAGGGCCCGGCGCCGACGATCACCACGTCGTATTCCATGCGCTCGCGTTCGATCTGGTCGGTTTCGGCCACCGGCTGACCTCGGCTGTTGCTTGCCGCCGGTTATATATGATCGCCGCGAAAACGGGAGGCTGGCGGCGACCGCGCCGGGCTTCGCCCGCCGCCCTCTATCCCAGCGACCGCGCCAGCGACCAAGCCTGCTCGCCCATCGGGATTGCGGTCGCCCCGGTCTGCGCGGCGTCGGCGTTGGCGGCGGTGCCGTCGAGCGCGCGCTTGGCGATCCCTTGCAGGATCGCGGCGAGCCGGAACAGGCTATAGACGAGATAGAACTCCCAGCTGGCGATCGGGCCGCGGCCCGTATTGCGGTAATATTGCGCGACGTATTCGCATTCTTCGGGAATGCCGAGCGCGCGAAAATCGACGCCGCAGAGGCCGCGAAACAACGCGGGCGTCACCCGCCAGGTCAGGCAGTGATAGGCAAAATCGGCGAGCGGATCGCCAATCGTCGACAGCTCCCAGTCGAGCACGCCGACGATTCTCGGCTCGCTCTTGTGGAACACGAGATTGTCCATCCGGTAGTCGCCGTGCACGATCGCCGGCGGACCTTCGGGCGGCAGATGCGCCGGCAGCCACTCGATCAGCGCGTCCATCGCCGGCTGCGGCACGGTTTCCGACGCGCGGTATTGCCGGCTCCAGCGCGCGATCTGGCGCGCCATGTAATTGCCGGGCCGGCCAAAATCGTCGAGGCCGAGCGCGGCATAATCGACCGAATGCAGAGCGGCGATCACCTGGTTCATCGACGCAAACATCGCGCTGCGCTCATCGGGCGGGATGCCCGGCAGGCGCTGGTCCCAGAAGATGCGGCCGTCGAGGTGCTCCATCACATAAAACGCACGCCCGGTGACGCTTTCGTCCTCGCACAGCGCAAACACCTGCGGCACCGGGACGGATGTTGCGGCAAGCGCCTGCATGACGCGGAACTCGCGCTCCACCGCGTGCGCGCTCGGCAACAGTGGACCGGATGGCTTCTTGCGCAGCACATAGTCGCCGGAGCCCGCGCGCAGCCGGTAGGTCGGGTTCGACTGGCCGCCGGCAAAGCGCTCGGCGGCGAGCGGGCCGCGAAACCCGGCGACATGGTCCGACATGAACCGCTCGATCCGGCCGAGCGCGAGGTCGTCGCCGCCTTGCATATTGATCCCCCGTGGCGGGCCGGTTCTATGATAGCGGCGAGTCGGGAGGCGGCGACATGGGAATCGGGCGGGCGACAGGGTTGGCGTTGGCGCTCGTTGCCGGCAGCGTCGGCCTTGCCGCGTTCGATCCGGCGCCGTCGCGGCCGGGCCTCGCCGCACCCGGCGACGCCACGCCGACAGACCCGCCGCCGGGACAGCTGCTGATCGCTTCCGCGCAGATCCAGGACCCGCGGTTCCACCACACCGTGATCCTGATCTTGCGCCACGACAAAGCCGGCGCCCTCGGGATTGTCGTCAACCGGGCGGTGGGCAACGAGACGGTGGCAAATCTGCTGGCGGCCGCGGGCGACGCCGACAGTAGCGTCGACGGGTCGGTTCCTGTCCATGCGGGCGGGCCGGTGCAGCCCGAGCTCGGCTTTCTGGTGCACAGCGCGGAGTACCGGCGCGCCGACACGCTGACCGTCGACGGCAAGGTGGCGATGACGGCGAGCCGCGAGGCGCTCAAAGACATCGGGCACCACAAGGGGCCGGCACGGTTTTTCTTCGCGCTCGGCTACGCCGGCTGGGGCGCCGGGCAGCTCGAACACGAGATCGAGCGCAAGGACTGGTTCACAGCGACCGAAGAGCCCGACCTGGTCTTCGCCGAGGACAGCGGCACGGTTTGGGACCGGGCGCTGGCCCGGCACCAGCAAGAACTGTAAGGCAGGGCCGACAAGACGCGGCACGCCTCTGACCGAGCGCCGCGCGCTCGACCCAGCCACCGCCGGCCTGGGTCAGGGCGATCGCGCGGCCGACTGGGGGCTACAGGTCCTTCAGCATCGTCTCGGCGTCGGAAACCTCGAACTTGCCCGGCGCCTCGACGTGCAGCGCCTTGACGACCCCATTATCGACCAGCATCGAATAGCGCTGCGAGCGCTTGCCCAACCCGGCCCTGGTCGCGTCGAGCTCGAGATCGATCGCGCGGGTGAAGTCGCCGCTGCCGTCGGCGAGCATCATCACCTTGTTGTCGCATTTC
>JAFAWI010000140.1 GCA_019241915.1 Alphaproteobacteria bacterium | reverse complement strand
TAGCCGAGGAATTCGGTCGGCCCCAGCTCCTCGCGCAGCGCCAGCCAGGAGGCGCCGGTCGCGGCCTCGCCCGAGCCGACCCAGCTCTTGCGCGCCTCCGCGCGCTGGCGCGCCATCGCCGCGTCGAACCCGGCATGCGCGACCCGGCGGTTGCGGCCGCGCAGCACGTCTTCGGTGAGGTCGAGCGGAAAGCCGTATGTGTCGTAAAGCCGGAAGGCGATGTCGCCCGGAAAATCCAGACCCGCGCCGAGCTTGGCTTCCTCCTCGTCGAGCAGGCGGAGGCCGCGCTCCAGCGTCTGCTTGAAGTTGGTTTCCTCAAAACGCAGCGTTTCGGCGATCAGCGGCTGAGCGCGCAGCAATTCGGGGAAGGCGGCGCCCATCTGCGTCGTCAGCGCCGGCACCAGCCGCCACATCAGCGGCTCCTTGGCGCCGATGATGTGGGCATGGCGCATGGCCCGCCGCATGATCCGGCGCAGCACATAGCCGCGTCCTTCCTTTGCGGGCAACACCCCGTCGGCGATCAGAAAGGCCGCCGCGCGCAGATGGTCGGCGATGACCCGGTGCGACACCGCGTGCGGCCCGTCCGCCGCGACCCCCGAGGCGTCGGCCGAGGCCTGGATCAGCGCGCGGAACAGGTCGATGTCGTAATTGTCGTGCTTGCCTTGCAGCACCGCGGCGATGCGTTCGAGGCCCATGCCGGTGTCGATCGACGGACGCGGCAGGTCGAGCCGTTCGCCGGCGGTCTGCTCGAACTGCATAAAGACGAGGTTCCAAATCTCGATAAAGCGGTCGCCATCCTGGTCGGGGCTGCCGGGCGGGCCGCCGGGGATGCCGTCGCCGTGGTCGTAGAAAATCTCGGAGCAGGGGCCGCACGGGCCGGTGTCGCCCATTGCCCAGAAATTGTCCGAGGTCGGGATGCGGATGATCTTGTGCTCGGGCAGCCCGGCAATCTTGGCCCAGAGCCGGGCGGCGTCGTCGTCCTCGCTGTAGACGGTGACAAGCAGCCGTTCCTTGGGCAGCCCGAATTCCTTGACGATCAGGTTCCACGCCAGCTCGATCGCCCGGTCCTTGAAGTAGTCGCCAAACGAGAAATTGCCGAGCATCTCGAAGAACGTGTGATGCCGCGCGGTATAGCCGACGTTTTCGAGGTCGTTGTGCTTGCCGCCGGCGCGCACGCATTTCTGCGAGGTGACGGCGCGCCGGTAGGGCCGCTTCTCGGCGCCGGTAAAGACGTTCTTGAACTGCACCATGCCGGCATTGGTGAACAACAGGGTCGGGTCGTTGCGCGGCACGAGCGGGCTCGACGGCACGACATCGTGGCCGTTGGCCCGGAAATAGTCGAGGAACGCCGCGCGGATGTCGTTGGCGGTCTGCATACGCCCAATTACGGGCGTTCGCGCCGCCGATGCAAGAGGCGCGGTTGGGATTCCGCCAAGCCGCGGCGCTAGTCGCGGACGTGGACGACGGCCTGCGCGTCGGCGTAGGCGCGGCGCCAGCCGGGAAGCCGGTCGAGCGCGGCGACGGCCGGCGCCTGCGCCTGCAGCAGGGTCCAGCCGATGCGGTAATCGCCAAGCAACGCGGCAAGCGCTCCCGGGTCGCCGCGCTCGGCTGCGAGGTAGGCCGCGAGGAAATCGTTGCCGTAAAGCTCGATGCGGCCGTCGATAAACACCGGCACCCCCGCGAATACGAGATAGCCGCCAAACGCCTCGCTGTTGAATACCGGTCCGGTGAGGCCGAGGCGGTGCGCGGCGTCGAGCGCCGCCTGCGGCGTCACCGGGTCGCCGGCGCGGTCGACCGGCCGCAGCGCTACCGGCGCGGCGAGAAGAGCGGCGGCGAGCAGTGCGGCCGTCTGCGCTTTTCGGCCGGCGGGCGCGGCGAGCGCCGCGGCGCCGCGCACGAGGGCGGACGAGGCGGCCGGCGCGAGCCACGCCGCGACGGCCGGGGCGAGACCGGCGGCCAGCGCGAGCGGCGCGACCAGCCCGAGCAGGTCGGCGTGACGGACATGCGCGAGCGCCATGTGGATGAGGCCGAGCAGCAGCACCAGCCGCGTCCACGGCAGCCTCCCGGGGGCCATATAGCCGAGCGCGACGGCGCCGAGCAGCCAGGCTTCGAGCGCCGGGAACGCGGCGAGGTCGGCAGGGAGCCACTCGCCAAAGCCGGTCTGCAGCGCCGGCATCGCCATCAGCCGCAGCGGCTGCACCAGCGCGCCGACACCGTACGGGTTGAGCAGCGCCGCGGCCACCGCGGCGACGAGAAAGCCGGCCCAGCGGCGCGCCTCGGCGGCGCGTGCGACACCGGGGGCGGGACGCAGCACCGCCTCGGCGGCGACAAAGCCGGCGAGCGCCAGACCGAACATAAAGCTGCCGTGCAGGCTGGCCCACAAGGTCATCGCCGGCAGCGCGCGCCACGGCGGCGCGGCGGCATCGTCGCGCGCGCCGAGCAGCGCGCCGCACCACAGGACGAGGAGCGGCAGCGCCAGCACGTGCGGGCGGGCGAGCAGGTGCGGCTGCACCAGCGCCGCGCCCGCGAGCGCGGCCAGCGCGGCGGGCAGCGGCGCGAGCCGACGCAGCAGGAAGCGGGTGAGGAGGCCGAGCGCGAGCGCGAAGCACGCCGCGGCCAGCACGACGGTGCCGCCCCAGCCGGCGAGGCGCCAGGCGAGCGCCAGGACGAGCTCGCCGCCCCACTCGCCGGCGAGCCAGCGGGCGCCGGGCACGGTGAACGAGAACGGGTCGGCGCCGGGCAGCGCGGCATGCGCCAGCATCCAGCGGCCGGCCGCGATGTGGAGGTAGGTGTCGGGGTCGTGCAGCAGCGCCGCGGGCGCGGCGAGCGCGCGGGCCAGCGCCAGGAGCGCGATCAGCCAAGGGAGCGAGGGCCGCAGCCGCAGCCAGCCGGCGGCAGAGGGGAACGCCGCGGCGGCGAATTGCGGGCGGGCATCGTCGCTCACCGCATCAGTATCGCGCGACCGGGTTAAGAGCCGGTCAACAGCGCGAGGAGCGGGTTGACGGCTTGTGCAAAAATAACAGGAGGCGACCTCCTGTTATCCTCCTGTTATCGGCATCGATAACAGGAGAACGGGCGGGCGCCGCCGCCTGTTATTCGTCGCCGTCGGCGGCCATCTCGCCCGGAGCGGCCATCATCGCGTCGGCGACGAGCCCGGCGTTGCTGCGGATTTCGTGCTCGATCTGGTCGGCGACATCGTCGTTCTCCTTGAGGTACTGCTTGGCGTTCTCGCGGCCCTGGCCGATGCGCTGGCCTTCGTAGGAGAACCACGAGCCCGATTTCTCGACGACCCCGGCCTGGACACCGAGATCGATCAATTCGCCGGTCTTGGAGACGCCCTCGCCGTACATGATGTCGAACTCGATGACCTTGAACGGCGGCGCCATCTTGTTTTTGACGACCTTGACCCGGGTCTGGTTGCCGATCACCTGGTCGCGCTCCTTGATCGCGCCGATGCGGCGGATGTCGAGCCGCACCGAGGCGTAGAATTTGAGCGCGTTGCCGCCGGTGGTCGTCTCGGGGTTGCCGAACATCACGCCGATCTTGAGGCGGATCTGGTTGATAAAGATCACCATGCAGCGCGAGCGCGAGATCGAGCCGGTCAATTTGCGCAGCGCCTGGCTCATCAGCCGCGCGTGCAGCCCGACATGGCTGTCGCCCATCTCGCCTTCGAGCTCGGCCCGCGGCACCAGCGCCGCCACCGAATCGATCACCAGCACGTCGATCGCGCCCGAGCGCACCAGCGTGTCGGCGATTTCGAGCGCCTGCTCGCCGGCATCGGGCTGCGAGATCAAGAGGTTGTCGATATCGACCCCGAGCTTTTTGGCGTAGGAGGGATCGAGCGCGTGCTCGGCATCGACAAAGGCGCAGGTGCCGCCGCCCTTTTGCGCCTCGGCGATGACGTGCAGCGCCAGCGTGGTCTTGCCCGAGCTTTCCGGCCCGTAAATCTCGACGATGCGGCCGCGCGGCAACCCGCCGATGCCGAGCGCGATGTCGAGACCGAGCGAGCCGGTGGAGACGACATCGACCTCCATCGCCGCCTCGCGCGAGCCCAGTTTCATGATCGAGCCCTTGCCGAAGGCGCGCTCGATCTGGCCGAGCGCCGCATCCAGGGCGCGCTGCTTGTCCATCGTGTCCCTATCCAACAGGCGCAGTGCCGGCTGTGTCATCCGCCCCTCCGTTATCCCATGCCCGCCGCGACGGCGCAAATGCGATCCGGCCGCGAATGTACCCGGTTCGTTCGCAGAACGCAAGGGGAACATTTCCGTCGTGAATTTGCCAAGGCGGACCGGGGCGGATGGCGGCTTGCCCCGCCTTTCGCCGGGGTTGTCCGGCCAACCAACGCTGAACCCATGGTGTGAGGCGGCGGATTACGCTGCGCTCATCCGCCCTACAACACTATTAGTGCGACGTGGCGGGTTACGCTGCGCTCATCCGCCCTACAATACGCCGAAAACGTTGCCACGTGGCGGATTACGCTGCGCTTTTCCGCCGGACGATACGCTGAACGTGTAGGGCGGAAAAGCGCAGCGCATTCCGCCGCTGCATCTGCACAGGCATGATCCCTGACGTCCTCCCTACGAGAGGGGTTCGCCGATGCCCGACTATCGCCGCGCGCACCTGCCCGGCGCCACCTACTTCTTCACGGTCAATCTGTTCGATCGACGCAGCGATCTGTTGGTGCGGCACATCGATTTGTTACGCCGGACGGTCGCAGATGCTCGGCGACAGCGTCCGTTCTCGATCGACGCCTGGGTCGTCTTGCCCGACCACCTCCATTGTTTGTGGACGCTGCCGCCCGGCGACGCGGATTTTCCCGGACGATGGCGGGTCATCAAGACGATGTTCTCCCGATCGATTGCGCCGCTCGAACACCGCTCGCCGGTGATGATCCGACGCGGTGAGCGCGGCATCTGGCAGCGGCGCTATTGGGAGCATGTGGTGCGCGACGAGCGCGATTACCGCGCACATGGACTACATCCATTTCAATCCGGTCAAGCACGGGGTGGCGAGCGGCCCGGGCGAATGGCGGTTTTCGACATTTCGCCGCTGCGTGGCGCATGGGTTGTACCCGGCCGATTGGGCCGGCGCGCATGTCGATTTGCCGGAAGCCGGCGAACGACGGGGATGATGGGTCGGGCGCGGATTGCCCCGGGCTTTTGCCGCGGTTATCCGATGCGCTGAACCCAGGGTGTGAGGCGGCGGATTACGCTGCGCTCATCCGCCCTACAATACTATGGTGCGACGTGGCGGATTACGCTGCGCTTTTCCGCCCTACAATGCGCTGTAGGGCGGAAAAGCGCAGCGCATTCCGCCGCCGCATCCGAAGGCGGTACGGGAAATCGCGGATGGCCCGCGGCTTTGGCCGGGTTTCGCCCGACGATGCCGGCGCCGGTGCGCCCAACCTGCGGCACATCGTGGCTGGCCTGCGCTCAACAACAGGTTTATAAATGGGTTAACGCCCTTGTCTGCCGT